>DASVUU010000792.1:0-25260 GCA_036386935.1 Cytophagaceae bacterium
GGGAAACTAAATGCTATTAGACCAACTTTTCCTGGTAACACTTAAAAATAACGGTTGTATGACCCTAAGCTACTTGGTTCATTTTCGGCCAGTTTAGCACAAAAATAGCACCAGAGAAAGAAGTCTTCATTATAAACTTTGATCTTGATATTTTCAGCCCAGTTAAGGCAATACTTTGTTCCTCTATGTTTCCCACCTCCTCGATCGGCTTTCAAACCGTCAGCATCTAGCCTAAGGAGCGGGAATCCTAGTTCACCTTTCTTTGACCCCATCTCCAACAATGTCTTCGTCCCAAGGAGGTGTTGGAGTCATGTCTTTTAAGCGGAGTTAGTTGATTAGATACTTCCATCTTTCTAACAATCCATCAGGTCCCGCACTTACGTGGTCAAATTTAGTAATACTGCCTGCTTCCCCCTTGCCAGTATTTTTGTGATTCATCTCAAGTGAATGGTTATGCAATCCAGCGGAAGCTAAATAAAGGATTTTGCTGCTAGATCACGGTTCATTGTTGAAAACTACAAAGCTACTTGAAGAAATTGACGAATCTAAGGCAGGCGGAAACTCCATTGCCTATCTGACTTTTATCTTTCATTGGAAAAGCGGCGTCGATAACTAATTAATTTTTGACATCTGCTTGCTTTAAAAAATAAAACCTATTTCGCTATTTTTAGTTGTTATAAATTATCTACATTTATAAAAAAAATTAAAAAAATTATGAAAAAACTACTACTATCAATTGCCATCTTAGCTTCGATGATTTCATTAGAAAGCAAAGGTCAGGCTCAAGACTTTTCTTCTTATTGTTCAACAACGGCAGGAACCACAACCGCAACCCAGGGCATAATAGCGGGCCAAAAAGGAATGCCAAGAGCCGCATTTACAGACGGCCAATTTGTAGCAACAGTAGACACTCTAGCAGGAACAGAAGCATATATGAGCTGGTTTGTCAATGAATTTTGGTTAGGCGGAAAGCCAATCACGGGTACTACTTTCACCTTCAAAGTTAAATCTTCCTTCAGTGGAACTTTGGTAAGCAGAACAAGCAGCGGCGCATTCTCAAAATTCTATTCTGGCCCAGCAATAACGCTTGTAGGCGGCAGTGATTTTCAGGAGTATACTGTTACCGTCCCTGAGGCTAACATTGACAAGCAAAAATTTCAAGAATTTATTTTTGCTATCACACCTACTGAAAATGTAACTGGTGGAACCTTAACTGTATCAGAATTTTCTTATGGTACACAAGGTTGCGGCTTAACCTCTGTAAGTGACAAAAACGATTTAATTGTAGGATATTCTTTGTTTCCCAATCCATCGTTAAACAATGAAGTAAATATTTCTGCTAAGTTGAAGGCTCCGGCGCCTACGAAAGTGGTGGTAAAAAATGTTGCTGGTGTTGAAGTATTTAGTTCAGCAGAAAAGAATACAGAGAATCTTTCAGAAGTTATCAATACTTCAGATTGGGCAAAAGGAATCTATGCAGTAAGCATATTTACAAATGGAGTTCCATCAACCAAAATTTTGGTAGTTCAATAACATTAAAAATTTACCTAAGAAAGGAGTTCCTCTTAAGGAACTCCTTTTTTTGTGCCTAGCTGCTAATTTTAGGTCATAAATATGCGTGATAAGGTTGAACATAATTAAAATTCGGCATATTGAGGTAATCCTATAAAAATTGTGTCAAAAGTTAAACCAATACTTCTCGCTAAGAAACCTGCTGAAATTTGCAGCAGCTTCTAATGCCTAGAAAACAAGATTGATAAATAGCGCTTATATTTTATATTATAATGGGTGAACCAAACTTCAACCTCAAATAATAACCAGTCAGAAGAAGGTCATATACAAATAAAACCTACTTTTAAAACGCCTAAACCTATTGAATTGCCTTTATATGAAAAGAATACTTACCGCTGTAGTATTGACCCTATTTACCGCTAGTTTCTCTCTAGCCCAATATCCCGGCCAGCCGCTCTATGGCCCCGGAGGAACCAAAGACTATATACACCAGGCCGTTGATTCTGCGTTTTACGGGTCAGACATCACCAACCAATTTTGGTTATTTGAACCAGCTTCACCTAAGCCAGCCACAGCCTATGTAGTTACCTACTGGCATGGCTCATACGATGGACCCGCCCGCCAATTAGGTCCTGCTTTATCATCCTATGTTGTTGAAATTGTTAAAAAAGGATATACCGTTGTCGTTCCACTCTACCAGCATGGTAGCTACTCACCTACCGCCGATGAGAAAGTGAGTCTGTTTGGTTCTATTACAAAAGCTGCATTCCTCGAGCTAGATAAGCCTAATCATGTAAAACCAATAAAAGACGAAACAAATAAAGTCGTTTATGGAACTATAGGATTTTCTTTAGGAGGTATGGTCTTTGCAGGTGCAAACAATTACAAAACAGCTGGTATCCCGGCTCCTATAGCCATCGCAACGTTTGCCCCCTATGGTGAAAGTAAATTTGTGCCATACAGCAATATTCCTGCGACAACGAAAGTCGCAATACAGATAGGTGAAGGAGATGGCAATACTGGTGATGGAAGTGGAGATTTGCAGTATCAAGCAAAGACCATGCACTGGAATGCCCTCAACCATATCCCTTGTGAGAATAAGATCTTGCTCACGGTTCCTAACAACAGGGGCCTAACTGCAGATCACCTCTACCATACTATGCAAGCAGTAAATCAATTAGACTTCTATGCTTCATGGAAGTACTCTATCGGATTTATGGATTGCGCCTTGAAAAACAAAAATTGCGAGTATGTGCTAACAAACTCGGATAGCATTATAGATTTAGGAACTTTCGCAAATAAGACACCTCTTAAAAAGATAACAATTGTAGATGGTGCTTGCAAGGCCACCCCGATAACATCAACTTTGAGCCAGTCGCAAAGCGAGGCTTTGTCGATAAGGCAAGTGGGACACTCTCGAAATATTATAATAGAGAATAGCACAAACCAGCTGGCCCAAATAAATATATATGATTTAACCGGTAGGCTTCTATCCAGCTTTGGTTCCGCGCCAGGTAAGCAAGAGATAATTTTGGACAACGTAACGAGCGGCTTCTTTTTGCTTAACCTAAACGGACACAACAAAAAAATATTCATTGAATAGTCGCTATCTTTAAGTTTTTCATCAATGTAAGAAGGCCCTAAAGTTAGGACCTTCTTACATTTCCTCTATTACTAGAAGTCAATCCTATAATAAAACAATGGTAGAAAGCCCAACTGGTACTCTTCTCTCAGAGGACTTGCTGAAGGGTTTTTGGGGTCAGGAGAATAGGTCAAGCCAAGTAAATTTTTAACACCAAATATATTTACAAGATCCAAGGCCACTTCATGGGTTACCTGCTTATTGTTTCTTCGAAATCCTACCTTCAAGTCTGTTCTAAAATAATTCCTAAACTGAAAACTGTTCCGAGTAGCATCTGCATAGATAACTTCCTGTATTTTATCAGAAGCGGCAATGTCAACTGGTCCATATCTTCTGCCACCAGCCCAAGTTATCTTTGCACCCGTAATCAAAGTTGTCCTTTTCCTCTTCCCAACGGTGTATTCTGACCCTACAAGAACATTGCATGAGAATTTCCCATTGAAATCAGTATTTCGTTCTACTCCATCAGAGCCCTTATATTTAGAGTCGTAGAGCGACGAGGTAAACATAAAGAAATAGTTCTTAGCAAAGAATTTTTCTAGCGTGAACTCTACTCCGTAGTTGGTGCCTGTTCCCTTATTGGTGAGACTATCAGGAAAAAACCTGCTAAAAGTTGTGCCCTGGTTTACAAGCGAAAAGGAGGAAGGATAGGTGGTGACAGGCACATTATACAATGCTTGATAGTATGTTTCTATTTTTATTCTAACGGTATTTGTCAATGAATTGTCGTAGCCCAATGCGAAATGATGACTTCTGATAAAACCTAATTCTCTATTGTGTTGCACATAGCGCCCATCGCTTTGTGGAATTTGATGGAAATAAATATAGGATGGTTGCAACTGGCTATGTAATCCGTAACCAAAATTGAGTGATTGGCTCGGTTTTAGTTTCCATTTTAAACCAAGCCGAGGTTCCAAAGCAAATGACTTGTTTAAGGTAAAATATTGTGAATGGAGGCCTGCATTCAAAGTCAACGCTGTATTGATGTTATATTTCCATTGCACATAAGGCCGTAATAAAAAGGCATGCTCATTCGAATTTAACCTTGTTTCAAACCTGTGTCTTTCTTCCTGGAAAATGCTATCTCTAAAGTTATATTGGAAACGGTCAATATACAATCCAGCCTTTATAGTGTGTCTAAAGTTTAGTTTTTTGGTAAGCGAATATGCAAGGGATAATTTTTGTTCGCTGAATTTATATAAAAGCTGGTCTCTTAAAGAGTCAATTGTAAAATTGGTGTTTTGCCAAAATCTGATGTGATGCGATCTTTGATTTTGTATCGAGGTTGACACCGTTAGTCTGCTAAATGTATTCTTATTGATTGAATATAAATGGTTAATTCCTATTACTCCCATCGACGTCCTAAAATATTGATCTCTATCCTTCTGTCCATAGATTTCGTCACTTGGTTCCTTATCACTGAGAACAATATCAATTTTGCTGCTGCCCCCAATAGCAAACAAAGAAATCTCTCCAAGCTTTTTCGTGGGCAAATTAATGTTGAAGGACATGTCCTGATAACGAGGCACAGCGGACGTTCCAAGAGGTAACTTCAGTGCCGAAAATAATGCTAATGTGGAGTACCTATAATTGAATAAGTAAGATGATTTGGTTTTTTTCGAGAGCGGTCCTTCGGCGGATAGCTCTGTGCCGAGGAAACCCAGTTGCCCCGTAAACTCATGTTTTTCATCATTCCCTTTACGCATCTTTAAGTCAAATACTCCAGCGATGCTGTTTCCATACTCCGCAGGAAAGGCACCTGTGAAAAAGTCTGAGGTGCCTAAAACCTTGTTGTTTATAATTGATACAGGGCCCCCGGACGTTCCGGCAACAGCGAAGTGATTGGGGTTTGGGATGTCTATGTCATTCAATCTCCAAAGCAATCCCATAGGAGAGTTTCCTCTTATCACAATATCGTTTCTGGCATCGTTACTTCCTTGCACACCCGCGAAGTTAGACGCCATTCTCGCTGGATCTCCCCGACTTCCGGCATACCGCTCTGTTTCATTAACCGAGAAGCTTCTGGCACTTACTGTAGCCATCTCATTTACCGTTCCATGTTTTAGCTGGCTAATCCCGGTAACAGAAACTTCTGACAATTCCTCCGCCAATTGTTCCATCTCTAGATTTAAAATCGTTTCTTTTCCAGTATTCACCACGATGTCCGACAATAGCAAATCCTCATAGCCGAGATACTGAACTTTAATCTTATGTCTTCCAAGTGGGACGTTGCCGATTTTAAAGTAGCCACTCTCGTCGGCTGCTGCGCCAAAGGTGGAATCGCTCATTAAAACTATAGTGGCGCCGATGAGCGGAGTTTTAGATTCCTTGTCTAATACCCGTCCCCTGATATTTTGAGTGAGATCTTGACTTCTAACAGTTAAATTGAAAAGAGTAAGGATTGAAAGCAAAAGGAATTTATAATAAGTCATCGTAGAAAAGACAGTTTAAAAAGATAATGTATAAAAAAAGTTTAAAGTTAGTGTTGCAATATAGGTATTCGCGTATAATATTCAGCTCACTCTAAGATAATTCAATTACTTCAAAAGGGTTCCGATGAAGTTGCGAGCACATAGGCAAACGGTTGATCGTCCAAAGACACTATCTTGCCGTTATTCGGTTCGAACAAGTACAGCAATTTCCTAGCTAAATATTCTTCACGAACTGTACAAATTATTGAGAAAGGGCATTTCATTATAAACTACAGCCCAAAATACAATTACTCCCTCCAAGCGACCTTTTCCAATAATGCGTTTTTTTAGAAGGGAATATTAACTATGCCAACCTCTTCAATGCGCTTTTTCGCAGCGTGCGCCTAAAAGAATAGAACTTACATCTGTGCCTGTAAGGTTAAATTATCAGCCATATGAAAACATCCCAGCTGTTCGTAGAGGATATTTCTACACTGGACCTAAGTCTAAGTAATACCATTCCTATGAGAATATTTTCAATTTTGCCGATTAAGTTTTGGATTATTATTGACTTTCTAATAAAGGTGGAAGACGACGTTAATGCACGAAGGAAAATTATTCGTGAATAGCGATAATAATTGAAAATGACTTCCAAGGCTTACATACGATAGCTATCTACAATATTGCTGGTCAGAAGCTTCTAACAACAAAGGAGTTTAAAAATACTAACCTTTTACAAGTGACATTAAACTTAAGTGACTTTGAAAATGGGATTTATTTTATTGAGATCATCAATTCAAATTCCAGGTCATTTAAAGATTTTGAAATATTGATCCTATACTGCATAAACCAATAAAAAAGATGAGGTCAACGCCTCATCATTTTTCAGTATTAACATAACCAGCCTTTCCCGGATCAAAATCGGCAACCCATTAAGGCGTGTAAATTATTGTTGAACGATATATTCAAAGTTCCCTCAAAGCTAAAAAAAGTGGCTTGGCTTTCTTTAATTTAAGATAGTCCCACTCTTAAGCAGTTCTTCCTTTCTATCAATTTCCTTTTTTACTTCTTCATCTTCTCCTAACAAAAGGCCCCAAGGTTTTAAACCTTCAATCCGATCAAAAATGATTTTTAAAACGGCAATGACCGGTATTGATAAAAACATTCCAGAAATCCCCCAAATCATCTCACCTAATACCACACCCAATACCGTAATGAAAGCATTTATTTTCACCTTCGACCCCACTACCAGCGGCAGCAAAATATTGCTGTCAATCAAATGCATCACTATGATGACAATTGCTACCAATAGAACCTTGAACAGCGCGCCTGCTGTGGCGAACGTAATAAGCGTACTTATCACCAGAGCAGTAAAAATTCCCACGTAAGGTATAATATTGAAAAGCCCCGTAATTAACCCAAGAAGGATGGCATACTTGATATTAAGTAAAAAGAATGCCGCGCAAACCACGGCCGCCACGATGCCCATTTGTAGCATCAGCCCAACCACATATTTTCGAATAATCAGCTGGATTTCCACCACAACCTCTTTTACCACAATTGAGTTTTCTTCTTTGAATACTTGAAGCAAAAACTTAAGAATTAGTCGCCGATACAGTAGGAAGAAAAAAGTATAGATAAAATTGAATACCAAAAAGAGCAGAATAGATGATACGGACGCGATTGTCGCACCAAACAGCAGCGTTCCCGAAGCCAAAAAACCAGACGTAGTATCTTGAACATATTTCATTTGCTTGGCGGCCCCTATTCCGAACTTCCTTTCAATCCACATTTGTATGCTACCGGTAGACTTTAAAAGCTGTTCCTTAAAAAGCGGCCAATCTTCGGATAGATCTTCAACCTGTGTGCAGACAATATAGATAACCAACGAAAGTGCACCGAACCAAAGTACTACCGCCGCAAAGGAGGCCGCATTCCTTGGTACCCTCAAGCTTGTTTCTAGGAATTTTGCAATTGGTAAAAGTAAGATGGCAAAGATGAATGAGAATAAAAGTGGTGATAAGATCTCCTTCCCTAGGATAACTAGGTACGTTAAAGAAATCACACCAATTAGCACCAGGGCAGATTTGGCGAAAAAGGGGTACTTGTCACTCGAGTTTAGATGCATTCGTTAGGCTATCAAGGATGGGCAGTTTTGACCAATTAATACTTCAACCGGCAGAATTTTCAATTGTTAAACTAATGGATGATTATAAAATGATTATCCCTTCAAAGAGTATATACCTCCTTATTTCTAAATGATTATCGCTCGCACTCGAAAGCTTTCCAAAGATTGTAAAATCTATAACAAAATCTTACTTCTATAAAAACGAAAATGGCGCCGAAGGCGCCATTTTCTACATCACTTCCTAGCATTAAACTAGTCCATATTTCTAACCTTGTTCGTCACTTTATTGTCAACTACTTTCTCTTGACCGTAACTTGCAGCATCTCCTACTTTCTGAGCAGGCTTACTTTTCGTTACCTTATTATGGGTTACTCTATTCCTATCCGCTTCTTTGTCATCAGGATTATTTACCCTAGAATTCTTCGAAGTTTTTTTGCAACATTTTGGATTATCAACGGTAGTTGTACCGTTCACAATACCTGCAGATAAAAATCCTGCTAACGCTAAAGACATAATTACCTTTTTCATACATCATCTGTTTATCTAATAAATCAACGATGCATTTTTTGCAATTGTTTTTTATTCGGTAATTATTGGGTTAACAGGGTGAATTTCAATTGTTAAAACTTAGGTAGTTTTTTCAATTTATCTTTTATTACGTCAGCCCCCTCTTTTTTAGCCCGCTCCTCTGCCTCTTTTTTCAATCTCTCCTGTTCTTGCCTTGCCCGGTCTTCAGTCTCTTTCCTTATTCGTTCAGCTTCAGCCTGCGCTTTTTGAACCTGCTCACTATTTTTTATTTCCTCTTTTACCTTTTCCTTCACAGCCTCCTTCACTTGCTCCTGAGCCTGCTCTTTCACGCTACTGCTCAACAGGGAAACCTTGGGGCTGTCATAGGTTCCGCCTACTTTCAGATCAAGCTTTATATTCTCGGCATTGGCCGCAGTTTTTCCAGTCAACTTTGACATCGCTCCATTCACACTAGCACCTAAGGCACCGGCAGGAACATCAAGTTTCACCCCATAGTCTATCCCGCCGTCCAAGGAATTGGCCCCACCGATATTCATTTTCACACCGCCGGCATTAAGATCAAACGGCTCAACGAGTAGCTTTCCGTCCTGTATTTTGAACTTCATTATTATATTTTTCAGGTTCATCGGATCAAAAGAATTTAGGTTGGTAAGTTTTCCTATTCCCTGTAGCATCTTATTGCCACTAACTGTAGCGGCAAGTATCTGCGCCAATCCAGAGCCAGTCAAGGTAGAATACACAGGCATCATATCTTTCCCCAAAAGACCATTAATAGACAGTGTAGTATTTACATTCCCACTCACATTTTTAGCCGCAGGAGCCAAGGCCTTTATAGTGTTGAACGTAGAATAAGCTTCTTGTATCTTCATGTCTTTTATATCAAGCTTAAAGTCAAACAATGGCTTCTCGATATTCTGTGTATTATAAGTACCATTCGTCAGAAAACTTCCCCCCAGAGTATTAAAGGCCACCTTGTCCATCCTAACAATCCCATCTTTCATGATGATATTTCCATTCATATTGCTCAAGGTCATATTATCATACAATACAGTTTTTATATCAGACGCTAATAGGAAATCAATGTCTTTGGGAACCTCAAACACCTCCAAAGGATCATTTGGCTTTGGTTGCGCAGCACTTTTATCGTCGCTCATCCACTCGTTTACATCGAACTTGTTAGAAGCAAAGGTCATATTCCCACGGATCACCGTATCTTGTTTACCAAAAAGATATCCCATATAATTCGCAAAATATCCCTTCACATTGATATCGCTTTTACCGAGTGTACCATTCATATTTAGAATGTTCATTTTCTCAGGAGTAAAAGAGAAATTAGCAGAACTCAGCGCCATGCCTTTTGGCAAATCCTTACTTGCATATTTAAGATTAGTAACGGCCATTGTACCACTTGTAGCAGTATTTCCATATTTGCCTGCTTGTACATCAGACATGATTCCCTTCGTTTGAATATCCGCATTGATTCTACCCGAAACGGTCATATCATCTAACGGATATATTTTCGTCAGTTTAGTCATATCTATTATACCCCTCAAGGCAACATCATAGTGCGGGTCCTCAAGATTCTCTACCAAAGCCTTCATTTGGAAAGGCTCTCCTTGCAAAAGCATATTGAAGTTATTGAGCACAACCTTCACCGTACTCAAAGACGCGCTGTTATTAGTTACCACAGCATCAAAGTTCAATTTTTCCAAAGGCTCAGGAAAGTCTTTTGTCTTTACAAAACCTTCTTTCAAGCTCATCACTGCGTTCATCACCGGCCATTGCTTATCACTGTAGATTCCTTTTGCTTTCAGGTCTAGATTGTATAGACCTTTCAGCGTCGTACCTTCGATAGGATATATCTGTGTCATCTCTGCCAAGTTTACCCTAGCGATCACATTGGCATCTACCTTGGACGGATTAAGACCTTCCATTAAAACCTTTGCATCCACTGGATTCTTGCCCATATCCATATGGAATTTCCTTACGTCGATGATCATATTATCAGTAATGCCATCTTTATTCTCTATGCTCATATCCGCTGCAATGTTTGTAACCGCCGTTGGGAGGTCAGGATATTGCAGCATAGCATCATTTACCTTCAAGTTAAGCCCGTAAGCAGGCATAGCCTTGTCACTGTAAATACCTTTCACGTATCCGTCAAAAGCGATTTTTCCATTGGTTTTTATTTTTTCATAATCCTTCAAGAACACTCCCGGAACCAAAGAAAGTAGATTCTTAAATTCCGTTTCGTTTGCTTTAAAAGTAAGATCCAAGCGCATGTCTTTCTCTCCCATCGCGATTAAGCCATCAAAGCCAAACTTGAAATCGTTGATACTACATTCGTTTTCTAAAAACTTATATTCTCCTTTGACATAGTTCATGTTCATAGCCATATCGGCCACAACCGCATGTTTCTCCAAATAAGTGATGCCATCGTAGGTTACCAGAACATCAGGAGACTTAGTATAAGTCTTCATATCAACAACTTCCTGAGTGATATCACCAGTACCTTTATGGTCCACGTGATTTAGTTGCGCATACATCGGAAGCGAAGCATCATCATAGATAATTTGCCCGTCCTCAATCTCCCACTTTTCAAGTGCCACCGAAAACTCGGTGAGTTCCTCTTCGCCAGTTTTTTTAAGGGTATCCTCAGGATTAGCGATCATCAGGTCCCAGCTATTTTTTCCATTCTTAGCCGTCAAAGTGACTATCTTTGGCTTATTCAAGTAAATACCTTTTACCTTGATTTTATCGCCTGATACCACACTCATAATATCCGCAACAAACCTCATAGTTTTCGCTTTGAACAAAGTATCACCTTTAAATTCTTCTTGTTTGCCAACAAGTCCAAAATCATCGATGGTAATTGTGATGTTAGGAAAGTTTCTAAAAACTGTGAGACTGAACTTGTCTACATCATAGAGGATTTCAGCATTAACAGTCTTGGCGAGCTCACTGTCAATTTTTGCTTTTATTTTGTCCTTAAATAAAAAGGGAACCAGCGCCAAAGCGATGATTATAAATAAAAATATCCCACCAATAATTAATAGTGTCTTTTTCATAATTTGATAATAGTAAAAATTCTGGTTTTATATCGAAAGATAATGAACTATGAAATCATAGTCATCACACCTTTGCTTTAAAGCTCATTCTAATCCAAAGATAATAGAAATTCAAAATGTATTCTATCTCCATTCTCCCCGGAGCAGTATATAAATGTCAACTTAGAATTTCCTACTTTATTTTATTCCAACTAAGTGGTTTCCTCAGTAAAGCGCCTTTCTTCCTAAATGTTGCAATTTTCTATTTATCTAGCTGAGGGTGTGTGCCGCAAAAAAGCGGGCACCGGGCTCTACGCTTGTAGTCCTCCTTTCGCGAAAAGCGAAACTCCGGGCTACCACTTCGATCCCTCACACGAATGACGCAGCTATAATTGAAATTCCCTATCCGAAAGAATCTCAGTGTTTTCTCGTGCACTGAGATCCCTCAAACAATAGATCATTTGAAGAGAATAAGTATTTCCAGCCACTTAAACTTGATCTTAATTATTTGTAACTCTTCATCTTTAAGAGCTCTTTTATGCAATGCGACAGATTTTTGTTTGAGCAAGGTGCAGTGGCGATACCGGAAAAGGATAAATGAGCATCGAGCATCTTTAATGGATACAATGACGCGAGTTGAAAATCTGTCTTGATTCTTTTGCTGACTTTTCTCATCAAGGAGAAAAGTTAGGCCCGCCCGGCGAGGGCGAATTTCCATTGAAAATAGATTCTTAATCAAAAAGTCCTATAACAATTCTTGCACCTAAGAAGCAACTTCGCCAAATGTTTTTTCTACTAAGCCGTCATTATATACCACCCGCCACGGAGGCCTCACTAGGCGAAAAGAAACTTGTTCTAATGTCATTCAGGAGGAACCCACTTAGTTTAGCGAGTGACAATATTTGCAAAATGCAAGGGTGAGTCAACGCGTAACTAAGCCTTAAAATCAGTTTGTGCTTAACAACTAAAGCTCTAGATGTTTTATCATTACTCAGAAGCAAGTCGGTGTTACTCCGTGCAACCGGTGGGCATCTTTTTTTTAACCGAAGCTGGTCTACTAAATTGATCGATCTAAATTATTAATAGGAAGTGCTTATGGTGTCGATATAATATCACCCTCTATGGCATGCACAAAAAAAGGAGACCCGAAAGTCTCCTCATATTAAATCAATGTAACAAACCTTACACCCCTTTATTCTTCAAACTATAGTGCTGCGCATCAATAACCGCAATTGCCACCATATTTACAATTTCCCTTACGGAACTTCCTAATTGCAAAACATGAACAGGCTTTCTCATTCCCATAAGCACAGGTCCAATCGCTTCAGCCCCTCCAATCTCCTGCAAAAGTTTATAAGCAATGTTACCAGAAGCAAGACCAGGAAAGATAAGAGTATTTGCCCCCTCTTCTGCCAGCGCGGAAAATGGATAGTTTTCCTGTTGTAATTTTGTGTCAAGTGCAATATTAGCTTGAATATCACCCTCGATAAGCAAATCAGGATATTTCTCCTTCGCCAACTTTGTGGCCTTCGCTGCCTTCTCAGGAACCAAGCCTTTGCTAGATCCAAAATTTGAATAAGACAACATCGCAATACGAGGTTCTACATCGAAAAATCTCACGGCCCTCGCTGTCAGCCCCGTTATCTCTGCCAAATCCTCTGCCGTAGGATCAGTGTTTACAGTTGTATCGGCAAAGAAATAAGTGCCTTTTTTGTTGACAATTATGTACATCCCTGCCACTCTGCTTATTCCTTCTTCCACCCCGATTACTTGCAAAGCTGGTTTTATTACGGCTGCATAGTCCTTGGTCAATCCAGATATCAGCGCATCCGCTTCGCCAGTTTCGACCATCATCGCCCCGAAATAATTCCGCTCACGCATTAGTCGCTTGCCTTCCGTCTTAGTAATGCCCTTCCTTTTCCTTTTTTCATACAATAGGTTACCATATTCGACACGTTTTTGCTTTTCATCAAATGGGCTTATGATCTGGCAAGATTGCAAGTCAAGATTGTACTCTTTAATCAGCTTATTTATCTTATCTTTCTTTCCGAGCAAAATAGGAGTTCCTATTCCTTCATCTAAAATAATCTGTGCCGCCTTTAATATTTTAGGATCATCCGCTTCAGCAAATACAATTCTTTTTGGCGCTTGCTTCGCCCTGCTTATGACCGTAGACATCAGCTTCTGGTCAATACCAATCCTTTGCTGCAATTGAACATGATACTTCTCCCAGTCCTCAATAGGATTTTTAGCGATCCCAGAGTGCATCGCAGCATTCGCTACCGCCGGCGATATCGCAGTTATCAACCGAGGATCTAAAGGTTTCGGGATCAAATATTTTCTTCCAAAACTTATACGCTCATCTCCATATGCCTTGCTTACTATATCTGGCACAGGCTCCTTTGCAAGGTTTGCTATTGCCTTTACAGCGGCTAGTTTCATTTCCTCATTGATCTCGGTAGCTCTCACGTCGAGCGCACCACGGAATATATAAGGGAACCCCAAAACGTTATTTACCTGGTTAGGATGGTCAGATCTACCTGTCGCCATGATGATGTCAGGCCTTGTCTGCATTGCTAGCTCATAGTCAATCTCCGGAGTAGGATTTGCTAATGCAAATACAATCGGGTCATTGGCCATTTTCAGAACCATTTCTGGGGAAAGCACATTTCCAGAAGAAAGTCCGATGAAGACATCTGCTTTGTCAATGGCTTCCTCAAGTGTGTTTAGATCACGGTCGGTTGCGAATTCAGCCTTGTTTTCTTCCAATTCCTCACGGTCTCGTCGTATTACACCTTTTCTATCGCACATCACAATATTGGATTTCTGTGCCCCTAAGTGTACATAAAGCTTAGTACAGGAGATCGCAGAAGCGCCGCCTCCCATTATTACAAATTTTACTTCATGTATCCTTTTATTCACCAGCTCCAAGGCGTTCAACAAAGCCGCTCCTGAAATGATAGCCGTACCATGCTGGTCATCATGCATCACCGGTATATTCATCAATTTCCTCAGCTCAGTTTCTATCCTGAAGCACTCTGGCGCCTTGATGTCCTCAAGATTTATTCCGCCGAACGTGGGCTCCATTGCCTTTACAATTTTGATAAACTCGTCAGGGTCGTTGCAGTCAAGCTCTATGTCGAAAACGTCTATTCCTGCAAACTTCTTAAAAAGCACTCCTTTCCCCTCCATTACAGGCTTAGAGGCCTCAGGTCCTATATTGCCTAGTCCTAATACTGCGGTACCATTGGAAATTACAGCCACCAAGTTTCCTTTGGATGTATATTTATAGACGTCCTCTTTATTCTTCTCTATTTCCTTGCAAGGTTCTGCTACTCCAGGAGAGTATGCCAAAGCTAGATCTAGCTGTGTGCTCAACATCTTAGTAGGCACCACTTCTATTTTCCCCGGCTGTCCTTGCGTATGGTAGTTCAGGGCATCTTGTTTTCTTATATTGATAGACATATTAATATCGTTGGTCGGGTGGCAAAAATAAACAAATCCTTGAAAATACAATCTTTTTAGAGAATTGGAGACGCCGATATTCCTTTGCGGTCCGCTAGCGTTAATACGGGGAAGCAGCCATGCAAGGGTACGACAACGTTAAACAGTAAGCCCTTGAATTTTCATCTCCTTAATTTGACCGAGTAGGAGGGATGAAAAATTATTATTGCCCATGACCATTCTTTCATTGTTTCAAGGAGCCGAATTTAGATGGTGAGACTTCGTAAGAATTATACATTCCATGTTCTTTTTCCCATGTGGAAATGGAAACTTCTCTAGATTATTTTGCCCCGTTAGAACGTTTTAAAAAATATTTTCAAAAAGTTTTAAAATAAATGCGAAATCACTAAACAATAAAGAAAAGCCCCTCGTTGTATACATAAATATATTACTTAACTTAAATAAATAAAGACATGCCTACTACAAAAAAAGCAGCACCGAAAAAAGAAGAGTCAAAAAAAGCTGAGCCAAAAAAGTCTCCTGCTAAAAAATCAAAATAAGTTTTTTAAATTATAACCAAAAGGTCTCCGCAAGGAGACCTTTTCATTTCATAGCTCCCCCACTTACCAACAGCCGTTACCTTTTTGACATTGTTCGATTAAATCTTATTTTAGAAGATATTTCTCGAAGATGAAAAAACTATTCCTGTCTCTCCTTGCATGCCTGATTTTCCTTGTTCTTGTACTGATTGTGAATGCGCTACTTTGGCCATCAAAACAAATCAATGTGTCGAGGATTACGCACTCGGAGCCCTTGCCCGGACATGTTACCAGGATTTGTCAGGCGATCCAGTACCAAACCATTTCCTATGACGATCATCCGTCAGATAGCTCCGTGTTCAAAGAATTCGAAAAGTTTTTAGAAGTTAGTTTTCCTTTAGTACACTCGAAATTGACCAAAGAAAACATGGGAGGCTCAAACCTCATATATCATTGGGAAGGCTCAGATAAAAGCCTTCCAGCTGTGATGCTTTTGGCTCACCAAGACGTAGTGCCAGCGGAAACAAACACTTGGACATCTGACCCTTTTAAAGGGAGCTCTGATAGTAGCTTCATTTATGGCAGAGGTTGCCTCGATGACAAAGGATCTTTATTAGGGATTTTGGAAGCCGCAGAATTGCTCTTGACAAAAGGATTTACGCCCAAAAGATCGCTTTATTTTGCTTTTGGCCATGATGAAGAAAAAGGTGGAAGACTCGGAGCAAAGCTCATTGCGAATGTCTTTAAAGAGCGAAACATTGCTATTGATTTTATTCTCGATGAAGGAGGTGTAATTATTACAGGCGCCGCACCTGGTATTTCTAAACCGTTGGCAGTAGTAGGAATTGCCGAAAAAGGATATTTAAGTGTTGAAATGACGGCTACCGCTCAAGCGGGACACACGTCGATGCCGCCCAAAGATGTTGCCATAACCAAGCTGAGTAAGGCAATTATGGCTATCAACGGAAATCCTTTTGAAGGAAAGCTGACAGGTGCAACCAAGGAACTATTTAATTTCGCCGGCCCTGAAATGAGTTTTCCGTTCAAATTAGTTTTTGCCAACCAATGGCTGTTTGAGCCAATAGTCAGGCAAATCTTATCTGGTTCTCCCTCCACCAACGCTACAATAAAAACTACTACAGCATTTACGATTTTAAAAGCTGGTACTAAGGACAACGTATTGCCAACTCAGGCATCTGCAGTCGTGAATTTGAGAATCATTCCCGGAGAGTCCACAAAGAGCGTGTTAGCCAGGTTGAAAGAAATTGTCAAAGATTCTAGCATTAGTTTTAAGGTATTGGCCTTTTCCTCCGAACCTTCCCAAGTGTCAGATCCAAATGCTCAAACCTTCAGCATGGTCAATAAAACGATTAGAGAAGTCTTCCCTGACTGTATAGTAGCTCCCTACCTTGTAGTCGCAGCTACCGATGCGCGCTACTATGCGGGTTTAACCAAAAATATATATCGCTTTTTTCCTGCAAGGCTAAATAAAGAGGAATTGAAAATGATCCATGGAGCCAATGAAAGGTTGAGTATAAGCAATTATAAAGAGATCATAAATTTTTACCAACAGCTGGTAGTTAACTCTACCTTCACTAAATAAATACACCGAAATCCCAAGCCGTTTAGCCGGCCCTCACTGATACTCAGATGTAGAGTTGTCCTTTTTAGAGATTTAGGCTTATCTAAAAAATTGTTTTTATTATTCAAAAATAAAATATAGATTTGTCAAAATTAACAATCCTGTTATTACCTTAAGTTTTCTGTAATCAGTGTCTACATTCCGCGCAATATATCGTACCCGGTTCAACTTCAAGGTTTTCTCCTTCTTTTCACTTATCTCAATCTTCGGAGGAAATTTAACTGTTGCTCAAACCGGATCGGTGAAGGGAAAAGTAGAGACGAGCACTGGTTCGGCGGAATTTGTCAACGTGGAATTCACCGCGCTCAAAATCGGAACCGTAAGTGATTTTAATGGGTATTTCTATTTAGAGAATGTTCCCGAAGGCAGGCATTCTCTAAGGGCCTACGCCGTTGGCTACGACACTATTTCAGTCCTTGTAAATATTAAAAAGGACAGCATAAGCAACGTCGAGGTTTTACTAAAGGAAAACATCGCTGAGATGAATGAGGTCGTTGTAACCGGAACAATGAAGGAAAGCTACATTACAGACTCCCCAATAAAGGTGGAAGTGTACTCCCAAAAGTTTTTTCAAAAGAATAAGTCGGCCAATTTATTTGAGAATCTAAATATGGTAAATGGTGTTCAGCCCCAATTGAATTGTGGCGTCTGCAACACTGGTGATATCCATATCAATGGGATGGAAGGTCCATACACCTTTGTTTTAATAGACGGCATGCCAATCGTTAGCTCACTTTCCACCGTCTATGGTTTTAGCTCTATTCCTAGCAGTCTTATTCAACGGGTTGAAATTGTAAAAGGTCCGTCATCAACATTATATGGCTCGGAGGCCGTTGCTGGCGTTATAAATATCATCACCAAAGATCCAGAACACACGCCATCAATCCTTATTGACGCGTTCGGAACTTCACACAATGAAAAAAACCTAGACCTCTCCACAAAAATTAGCGGGAAGAAAGTAAGCAGCTTATTGTCGATAAATTACTTCAACTCCAATAAGCCGATAGATAAAAACGGCGATGGATTTACAGACTTTGCTTTGTCCAATAGGTTTTCAATATTCAATAAAATCGTATTTCATCGAAAAAATAATTTTCTTTCAAACCTTGCCCTTCGTTATTATCAGGAGGATCGATGGGGCGGGCAGAACGGGTGGTCCAAAAAATACAGGGGTTCTAAGGACACCATGCTTTATCAGGTAGAAGGTCAAGATACAATAATAAAAAAAGGGCTTTATGGAGAAAGTATTTATACCAAACGGGTAGAATTGATAGGTACCTATCAATTGCCAATTAAAAAAGAAACTATCAAGATTCAATACTCTGCAAACTATCACAATCAAAACAGCTTTTATGGCGCAACTCCCTACAATGCAATCCAGTCTGTCGGGTTCATAAATTTATTGTGGGATAAGCAATGGTCCGTTAGAAATAATTCTATAGTAGGACTTTCTTCACGGTATACGCTTTACGATGACAATACTCCCGCCACTGCGACATCGTCCAGAGTCTTCCTGCCTGGCATATTCGCTCAAAATGAGTTTAAACTTACTGAGAAGCATACAATACTTTTGGGGACAAGATATGATTATAATAAAGAGCATGGCAACATTATTTCACCAAGAGTCAGCTACAAATTTCAGCCAAATAAAAACAATACTTTTCGGCTAACTGCGGGCAATGGTTTCCGTGTGGTAAATCTATTCACAGAAGATCATGCTGCGCTTACTGGATCAAGGAAAGTAGAAATTAGAGAAAAGTTGAAACCAGAGCGTTCGCTCAATGTGAATCTATCATTCAACAAATTTACCGAAATAGGAAAGGGATTCTTGATTACAGATTTGTCCGGTTTTTACACCTATTTTACCAATAAGATTTTCCCAGATTATGACACTGACCCAAATAAAATTATTTATGGGAACCTGGCGGGATATGCCATTTCAAAAGGGTTTTCATTGAACAACGAACTTCAATTTACCTATCCCATCAGAATTATGACTGGCATTACTTTGATGGACGTCTATGAGATCAATAAAAATTCCGATGGTACAAAATATAAGGAAGCACAGGTTTTTGCGCCTAAATTTTCTGGGACCTATACACTATCGTGGACCCTTCGCAAGATAAAAACAACTATTGATTACTCGGGTCGCGTGAACGGTCCTATGAGATTGCCGGAATTTTCTGAGCCTTTTGCTCGCCCCACTTATTCCAAACTTTATGCTTTGCAGAACATTCAGTTCAATACAGAAATTTCAAAAGCGCTGCAGATATATGTAGCTGTAAAAAACTTGTTCAACTATACACAACCCAGCCCATTGATCAATCCAGCAGCTCCTTTTAGTAGTACATTCGATACCTCCTATATCTATGGCCCCACGCAAAACATAAGATTAATGATCGGGTTTAGATATCAATTCGATAAAAAGGCGTTCTAATGCTATCTGCAAATGGTAGGAATTAAGCCTCCAAATTTGTATTTTTCCAAAAATTTAAGACTAATTTTAATCTTAACTGGATGTTTATGAGGAATAAAAATTTTATTAAGTCTATTCAAATATTCTTATTATCGCTATTGCCTTATTCTTTATTTGCTCAGGAAATAGGCGTTTTAACTAAGAAAAACGAAGCGATAGCAATCGGAATATTTTTTGTGCTTGCAACAATTTTTATTACCATATACTATTTATCCTGGAAGAACCGCGGTCAGAAAAAGTCTGGCGATAAATATAAAATAAAGACTGTAGAGGTCATGAGAAATGGCCGAAAGATAGTAGTCTCTAAAAAATATAGGGTAGTATCCGAAAAGGAATTCCCAGCAGAGTTAAAAAGAAAAAAATAGCCCGCAGGCTATTTTTTTTTATCTCTAAATTTCCATTCTACAAAAGCCTCAATCGCCTCGTATTCGGGCAGCCCCAATTTGTTATAAAGATCAGCTGTAGATCTATTCCGCTCTTCCGCCCTTTGCCAAAACTCTCTTTGATCAGCGCCCGGAAACAGCGGCCTGTCCTTCTGACTTTGATGCTTAAATATGGCACGTTTCTTCTTTACCAATTCTTGCGGACTTAGAGGAACAGCCATTTCTATTTTGTCCAATTCCCATTCTTGCCAGGCGCCTCGATATAGCCAAACTCGACAGTCATTCATCCAACTCTCCACTTGCAGCCTATTGACCGCTTGAAATATTGCGTTCAAACAAACCCGATGTGTACCATGAGGATCCGACAAGTCCCCAGCGGCATATATTTGGTGAGGTTTTATTTTATTTAAAAGTTCAACGGTCAATGCCACGTCTTCTTCCCCAATAGGCTTTTTTCTTACCGTTCCGGTTTCATAAAAGGGCAAATCCATAAAATGGATGTTTTCCTCCTTTATGCCAGAATATCTACAGGCCGACTCAGCCTCACTTCGTCTTATTAGCCCTTTGATCAGTTGTATTTGCAAAGAATCCACTTGCCCTGGCTCCTTTTTTTCTAGAAAGGAATGGATGCCTTCGTACAATACCTCGGTCTGAGTATCATTGAGTTTAAATGCCTTATTAAAATCCATCACAAATCTTGTAAAGCGGATCGCTTCATCATCAAAAACCGCAATGTTGCCAGACGTTTGGTAGGCTACATGTACCTCATGGCCTTGGTCTACCAACCTAAGAAGAGTTCCTCCCATAGAAATCACATCGTCATCCGGATGAGGACTAAAAATCAATACTCTTTTAGGAAAAGGTTTTGATCTTTCGGGTCTGAACGTATCATCAGCATTAGGCTTGCCGCCTGGCCACCCCGTTATGGTCCTTTGAAGTTCATTAAAGATCCTGATGTTTATATTATACACAGGGCCCCTTTCGGCATTCAAATCACTCATACCATGCTCGTTATAGTCCTCATCGGTCAATTTTAGAATTGGCTTATTGACCGCTTGGCATAGCCAGACTATTGCCTTTGTCGTAAGCGCATCATCCCAAACACATTTCTGATGAAGCCATGGCGTCTTAATGCGGGTAAGTTCTGAAGAGGAAGCGTCATCGAGGATAATTCGAACATTGGGATGTTGTTGCAAATAGGTAGCCGGTATCGAATCTGAGACTACGCCCTCAACTGTTCTCTTCACGATCACAGACTTTGCTTCGCCCCAAGCCATCATGATGATCTGCTTCGCTTTGAGAATAGATCCAACTCCCATTGTCAACGCGCACCTAGGAACATTCTCCTCACCAAAAAAGTCGCTAGCAGCATCCGTCCGGG
Source organism: Cytophagaceae bacterium (assembly GCA_036386935.1). Classification (GTDB taxonomy): domain Bacteria; phylum Bacteroidota; class Bacteroidia; order Cytophagales; family Cytophagaceae; genus DASVUU01. The sequence goes on from DASVUU010000792.1 coordinate 21,134, forward strand.
TAATCTTGTCTAAAGTAATGAGTCGAGTTTCAGAGTCATTGCTTGAGCCTGGTTCATTAAAACCAATATGCCCTGTTCGACCTATTCCTAATAATTGTATATCTATTCCCCCAACATCCTCAATATTCTTTTCATAGCGACCGCAGAAATTATTGATTTCCTCTTTCTTAATCGTTCCGTCAGGGATGTGAATGTTTTCTTTTTGTATGTCGATATGATCAAATAAATATTCATTCATGAATCGAACATAACTTTGAAGAGAATTGGGTTCGATTGGATAGTATTCATCCAAATTAAAAGTAATTACATTTTGAAAACTGAGTCCTTCCTCCTTATGTAACCTCACCAACTCTTCATAAACCCTTGTAGGAGTTGACCCTGTTGCCAACCCTAATACAGCTTTCTTTCCTTCTTTAAATCTGTCTTCAATCAGTTTTTTGATCTCTAAGGCAACAGCAATAGATGCTTCCCGAGCTGAAGGATAGATGATTGTGGGTATTTTCTCGTATTTCATTTTAATAGTTTTGCAGGTCCGGCAAATATGTCATATTATTTCTAATAACTAATAAGTACTGTTCTGTAAGCTAATTGTTAAGAATTTCTCAGTGCCAATTTGGAAATTACTAATGAAGCCATTATATTTGCAGCCCCATAAAAAATGTTTATCCACATTATTATAGGGCACAAAGTATTCCAAAAGCAATTTAAATAGTAATAATATGAAAAGGACATTTCAACCTTCTCAAAGGAAAAGAAGAAATAAGCATGGTTTTCGTGAGAGAATGGCTTCTGCAAACGGGAGAAGAGTATTAGCAGCAAGAAGAGCAAAAGGTCGAAAGAAACTTTCTGTATCCGACGAGAAAAGACATAAAGCTTAGTTTTTCCTACAATCATCAATCAAAGGATAGATATTTAATATTTATCCTTTTTTTATTTTACAGCTTCTGCAAAAATTCATCGTGGAAAACACCGAGAAAACATCCCAAAAGCTTCCCAAGAATGAAAAGGTAAAAAGCAAAAAGATTGTAGAAGCTCTATTTTCATCCAAAGTCCAATCATTCGAATACCCTTTTAAAATTTTTTCACTTTTTGCTGATGACGCACAGTCCTCTCCCCAGATTCTAATTAGTATTCCCAAACGAAACTTTAAAAAAGCAGTAGATCGAAATAGACTGAGAAGACAGATAAGAGAGATCTATCGTATTAATAAAAAGCTAATCAAACCACCAGCTCCCCTTGCCATTGCCATAATTTTGGTTTCAAAAGAGAAAATTGAATTTCCGATGCTGCAAAAAAAACTAATTGGAATACTTTCGCGTTTAAAAAAGACTGTTTAAAGTAATCTCTTTGTATTTGTATTAATTAAATTTTTATCATTAATTATACACTTAATCGTTAAGAAATTATTTTTATCGTAAATCTTGTAAGCAATCGATGCATGAAAGGATCATATAAAAAGACTCTCGTAGTAATATCTCTACCGATCATCTTATTACTGTTGCCCGCCTTTGAGCAACCTGATAGGTACTTCGAAATAGCCAAAAATCTGGACATATTTGCTACGCTCTTCAAAGAGGTTAATACCTATTATGTAGATGAGGTTAGCCCGAATAAAATGATGAAGAAAGGCATTGATGCCATGCTCGAATCATTAGATCCTTATACTAATTTTATTCCGGAAGACGAAGTAGAAGACTATAGAACTATGACTACTGGGCAGTATGGCGGCATAGGCGCAGTGATTGGAAAACGCAACGAAAGATCAATTATACTTATGCCTTATGAAGGCTTCCCGGCAAATAAGGCAGGATTGCTCATTGGTGATGAGATTCTTTCTGTGGATGGAGTAGATGTCACAAAAAAGAATACCGGGGAAATAAGCAAAATGCTAAAAGGTCAGTCCAGCACACAGGTGAAGTTGACAATTAAGCGTTATGGTGTCACAGAAAAGTTTGATGTTACTTTATCCCGGGAGAAAATTAAAATTGAGAATGTACCATATTTTGGTTTGGTTAATGAAAAAACTGGCTACATCCGATTAACAGATTTCACAAGTGGAGCTGCAAAAGAAGTAAAAAGGGCCTTAATAGAATTAAAGAATCAAGGAGCGAAGAATATGATATTAGACCTTCGTGACAATCCTGGAGGTTTATTGAGCGAGGCAATCAGTATTTCAAATCTTTTTATTCCTAAAGGAAAAGAAATAGTTAAAACAAAAGGAAAAATCGCGGAGTGGAACAAAACTTACAACGCACTTGACAATCCCTCAGACATCGACATTCCTTTGGTAGTATTGACAAGTAGCAGAAGTGCATCCGCTTCAGAAATCGTTTCGGGTGTTATCCAGGATTATGACAGAGGAGTTTTGGTTGGAGAGCGTACATATGGCAAGGGCTTGGTGCAAGCTACACGTCCTTTGTCTTACAACTCCCAGCTCAAAATTACCACAGCAAAATATTATACACCAAGTGGAAGATGTATTCAAGCAATTGACTACGCACATAGAAATGAAGATGGCAGCGTAGGCCACATTCCCGACTCTTTAAGAGTAGCTTTTAATACAAAAAATGGAAGAAAAGTATTTGACGGTGGTGGTGTTTCACCCGATATCGAAATAGAAAATAAAACGTTAGCGCCAATCACAGCTAGCTTAGAAAGCAAGGGATTGTTCTTTGACTATGCCAACATCTATTTCTTTAATAATAAAAAAATAAAAGCTGCGAAGGATTTTAGACTTTCCGAGGCAGAGTATCAAGAATTCTTAAAATGGTTGAAAGATAAGGAATATGACTACTCTACAAAGGTCGAAGGCGCACTTGAAGACATCGTTAATTTTTCCAAAAAAGAAAAGTATTACGAAGCTATAAAGACTCAAATCAATTCTTTGAAGGCACAGGTAAGCCACAATAAAGAGAATGATTTAGAAACCTTTAAAAGCGAAATAAAAGAACAATTAGAAGAGGAAATAGCTTCCCGATACTACTTTCAAAAAGGAACTGTTGAGGCGTCATTCAATAATGATGAAGACGTCCAAGCTGCTTTAAAGATTTTTGATAACACAGCCGAATTCAAGAAGCTATTAACAGTGGACAATAAGTAGGTATAAATGTTACTTACTACACTTTGGCTGTTTATCGCCGGACTTATTGGCGGCTTTTTAGCGGGTCTTGTGGGTATTGGCGGAGGCTTAGTGTACATTTTTTTTATACCATTTGCTTTAAGGCAATCGGGGATCCCTGATTTTGAGATCCCCCAGTACACCATCGCCAATTCCATTTTTGCCATTCTCTTTGCGTCCGCCTCAGCGAACTTTGCAATGATTAAAGTTCAGGGGTATTTTATCAAGGAAATATTGATAATTGGGTTAACAGCCACTGTTTCATCATTGATAATTTTGCATTTTATTGTAAATACTCACTGGTACTCGATCGAGGTTTTCAATATTACGATTGTCATATTGCTACTATACATGGTATATATGACAATAATGTCAGCAAACAGGGTAATGGTTTTAAAAGGATCGGACCAGAGAAACTGGAAGTTAAGCCTCGTAGGTATAGCGAGTGGAAGTGTGGCTGCACTCTCAGGACTAGGAGGCGGAATTGTGGTAATTCCGGTCCTGAACTCATTGTTAAAGATTGATATAAAAAATGCCTGCTCTATTTCTTCAGGGGTTATAATGATTTCCTCATTGGGAATGACAGTTTTCAACTTGTTCGAAAAGCCATTACATGATTACCACAATCATAATATTGGTTATATAGTTTTCCCTGTCGCATTAGCTCTGTCAGCTGGCGTTCTAATATCTTCTCCGATGGGAGTAAAAGCCGCCAAAAAGTTATCATCACAAAATATCAGCTATATTTATGCAACTTTTCTGATAATAGTAATGCTGAAAAAAATACTAGAACTTTCGCTGAAATGAGTGTCCTATTAAGTCTTGAAACTTCAACACAGATGTGTTCGGTAGCTTTACATAAGGAAGGAAATCTTCTATCATATTCCAGTTTCATGATGGAGAAATCCCATTCCAAAGTTATCCTCCCACTTATTGACAATATATTAAAAGACGCATCACTATCGAAGACTGATATACAAGCTGTCGCAGTAGCCAAAGGTCCCGGCTC
>DASVUU010000793.1:0-4263 GCA_036386935.1 Cytophagaceae bacterium
TTGATTCAAGTTTAAGGTATTTTACATTAATACCGTTACTAACAAGATCCTCGTTAAAATATTTTGATTGTAAGACCAATCTATACGTTCCCGAGTCTGTCGTTATTGGAAGGAATATTTCTGCCTTGAATTCTCTTCCCAAATCATAGTGAAATTTGTTGACAGGAATTCGTGTATTCTTAGCATTGATAAGATAGCCTGTTGTGTTAATGCTGAGCTCTTCTAGTGTAATGTTGAGTGCGTTTAACACGGGCTGTATGTGTCCATAAATATTGACTGTATCCCCAACCTCAAGTTCTTGGTGCACAGAAAACATTGGCAGGTATTGAAGATTTTCGGTTGTGGCCGGACAGATATCTCTATTTCCTAACGAGAGATAATATATTCCGGTATCCAGTGGAAAGGAGACTTCTGCTGCAAACGAGTAAAAATTGTTCACGATATTAGAGACAGGATAGTGGACGCCTGACTTTTTGTTTACTAAGAATACATTAGTTGTCGTAGGGTAGTTGCATGATAACTTATCGCCAAAATCTCCTTCAATATTATAGGTAATCTTTTTTCCAGGTAATGTGATATGATAGTTCTCATCGATATTGTTGATTCTATATTCTGTCATTGACAAATAGATGGAGCCGGATAATGCTTCGATCTTATATTTATGATTTGGAATAGCTATATCGTATTTGCCTTCCAGGGCATTAGGAGGTATCGTTAGATAGATGTTTGCACCAGCTAGGTTTTTTGCAATCTGAATAGAATCCGGAGTGATTACTTTTCCAGAGGTTTTATCTATGAAATACAACGATTTTAAGCTTTGAATATATAACGTGTTCTGAGGGTCAACATTTTTTGTTAGAATATAGATTACCTTCTTCTTGCCCAGATTAGCAGCGGAGGTGAAAGGTAGTATTGACGGACTTGAAATAGATACCGTATTATCAGTATATAATTCACAGGCGGTTCCATATCCTAGCACGGCATGGTAATCACCTTCCTTTGCACTCTCTGGAATTTTAAAATAAGCATGCAAGGCTTGATTGCTAACTATTTTGATTGAGTCTGCTTTTAGTATATCAATCTGATCTACATATAACAACACTACGTTATCTTTGTCCGGTTTCAGACAGCTTACCGGACTAAGAAGGGTTGCACTCGGGATCGAAACCTCCAATCGGACTATTGATCCTTTGTTGGGAGTGCTTGGAAAAACTGTAAGGTTGATTTGCCCAAAAGTTAGCTTACAGGAAAGTGCAAATAGATAAAGTAGCGTAATAAAGGTCCTTTTTAACATATAAATAATTTGAAGCTAAAATCACAGGGTCTAGTCTAGCAATGTCCAAGATAGTTTCTATTCGGTTAGGTTGTTATCCTACGTTTAGAGTCCAAGCCTGTTGCAAAATAAGCCTAATTGGTCATTTAACATGCCATGTCAAGCAAATCTACCACAATAATTAGTTAATGGAGTTTTTAAGGTGTCTCTACATTGATTGTTTCAAAGCTGACATGCAGTATCAAAACAAAATTTCACCGCTTATTACTATCACAGCCGTTTAGCATAAGGAGATATTAAAGTAAGTCAAAGCAGTTGGCTTGTCATAATTATTTGGTGTCCCTCTACAATCTAGTTTGGAATAGCACAATTTAGGCTCTTTTTCTTCTTCTAGTTACTTTGATCCGATTTGATGAATGGGTTATATAACGGTTATGCTTAATAATGGTAGAGTTTAATTCCTGCCGAATAAGTATCGTTTCAACTTTCCGAATAGGAGGAGGCTAGAAATTTAGGGGGTATCTTTATAAAATAATATGACTACTTTGGAGTCTGACAAAAGATCGTCTATATTTAAAAGAAATCGTTCGTTTTAAAGACTAGGGATCTTAGTCATACAATCTCAAATAGAAGGGGCGACACAAACGAGTTATAACTTCATAAGAGGACATTTGTATGAAACGAGGAAAATTTATATTCACAGCACTTTCTGTATTCCCATTGACAATGCTAGCCAAAATAAAGACCGCTGCTTTTCCCAGGGCGGATAAGGGATTTAAAGTCAATGCTGGGGAAACACGGTTTGGAGAACACTTCAAAATGAAGGGCGTTACCATAAACACCTTAGATCTCAAAATTTCTGGAACGGACACTGAAAATGATTTAGCGGTATTTGAGCAGACCGGCCTTACTGAAAATGGCGGGCCGCCCTTGCACATCCATCCCTTTCAGGACGAATGGTTTTATGTAATCGAAGGCGAATATTTATTTCAGGTCGGTGATGAGAGGTACCAAATGAAGAAGGGTGATACGATCTTTCTTCCTAGAAATGTTCAGCATGCTTTTATTCAATTAACAGAAAAAGGAAAGATGGTAGTTTCTTATCTGCCATCAGGAAAAATGGAGGCCTTTTTTAAAGCTACATCCAAGTGGACCTCGCCACCTACAAAGGAAGAGGTTGCAAAAGTTTTTGCGGAGCATGACATGAAAGTTGTCGGGCCTCCGCTGCAACGAGGAAAATGATAGTTAGTATGAAGGTTGATGAAGCATTGCTGTCCTTAATGACGGGTCTATATGGACATAATCTTCTCCTCAGAGTGGAGTGAAGGGTTGTTCATAGCAACCCTCACAATGAACATGAAGTATAATCACCCACATAATAATTGCCCTTTAGGCTTCCAGTTAAATAGTTTAACGAAGAAATATCAAATCGCTATGCATAGAGAACTAGTTAGCTTCACGCTTGGCAAGGAGACATCAGAATATCTTCAAATCACTGTTAGGGGGTTTGCTTATCCTGATGCTGCCGATTTTGCAGAAGGAAACTGGTTAGATACAAGGATTAAGATCAAGGTGGGAGGATTTATGGGTGACTACGAAGCGCAGCTTCAAAACGTGGATTTTCTACATTTTCGAACGGGGCTAGCTCGAGTATATGATAACCTAGATGGCTATGCTAACTTTAATTGCCCTGAAGATCATCTGGAGATTATAGTGAAAGGCGATGGTATTGGTCATTTTACCGCAGATTGTATTGCTAAGGATGGTCCTGGCATTTACCGCAATGAATTGAGATTCAATATAGAATTTGACCAGACAGAGATTCCTCGGCTTATTAGAACGATTGATGATTTGCTAACAGAGTTTCCGATTAAGGATAAAGGTCAGTAAAAGAGCAATCTGGATAGACCTTTTTTTGGGATCCAAGCTCATTGGTCAGGTATAGGCCGGGTTCTTTATACGATTTATAACCGTTAATTCTAAGATGAGGGGTAGGTGTGAATAAGTAGATATATCGATAGAAGCTGTAGAACTTGAATTTTAGACAAGGAAAGGCAGCCTTAAGAAAACCAAGATACGTCAATGAATACCAGACCACCATTAAGCCAGGAAATGTCAATCCAAGATTTTAAAGACTATTATTGGTGCAAGGATGAATTGGTTAGTTTTTGTCGCACCGAAGATATGGATACACGCGGAAGTAAATTGGAACTAGCAGCCAGGATCGAGCAATATCTAATGACAGGCGAGAAAATTTCATATAAAGGAAGGAGCCTTCTAACGTCAAAATTTGATTGGAGTACCGAAACGCTAAACACTAAAACAATAATCACTGACAATTATAAGAATACTGAAAACGTAAGGACATTTTTTAGAGAACAAATTGGGGAAAGATTTAAGTTCAACGTAAAATTTATGGACTGGATGAAAGCTGCACAGGGTAAAAACTTAGGAGACGCAGTTGAAATGTGGAAGCAGATCATCTCTGAGAATGCGAAAGATAATCTCCCAAAAGATATTGCCCCGCAATTTGAATACAATACCTACATAAGAGATTTTATGAAAGATAACCCTCAGATGACGATGAAAGATGCAATTAAGTATTGGAAATCGAAGAAGCTAAAACCTGGTGACAATAAGTACTCTAGCGCTGATATAGCATGAGGGAAGACAAGGAAAGAATCATTGAAAATCTGTGCTATACGGAGCTTGTTTACGAGAGGATAAATAAAAAACTAAGGGTTAAATTTACCAGGCAAGAGACTGAAGAATTTATTCTTAAAGTTTTAAGAGAAACTGGATCAAATTTCTTTGAAAGAATTGGTAAAAATATTTATGTAACCAATGCCAAAAGTAACATTCGGATAACCATAAACTCGAATACTTTTAGGATTATTACGGTAAATAAAATAGTTAAACAGAAGCAACATTTGCTCCCTCATGGATCTTGACTATACAATAATAGTTCGTTATTTGAGCACCGGTATGAA
>DASVUU010000794.1:0-8430 GCA_036386935.1 Cytophagaceae bacterium
TAACTCTTTCCCGTAAAGGAACCCATTACCTCCAGTAAAATCAGTTACGGTGCCACCAGCCTCTCTAACTATTAATATGCCTGCAGCTATGTCCCAAATTTTCAAATTGAATTCGAAATAAGCATTGAATCTGCCGCAAGCTACGTAGGCAAGATCAACTGCTGCTGAGCCAAGACGTCTTATCCCATGTGTGGTTTTTACCATTTCCTTCAATATCTCGAAATAGGCGTCCACTTTATCTTCCACATTGTAAGGAAAACCAGCAACAATCAAAGACTCTTCCAAGGTAGGAATTGGTGAAACATTGATCACTTTGCCATTCATAAAAGCACCTCCACCTTTATAGGCATGAAAACATTCTTTTAAATTGACTTCATATACGACTCCGACTAGAATCTCTTCATCATCGAGCAGTGCAATGCTTATAGAAAAGGGAGGAAGCTTATGCAGGAAGTTAGTAGTCCCATCAAGTGGGTCAATGACCCAGCGTAAGCCATTTGTTGCTTGTTCCACTGTGCCTTCTTCTGTGACAAATCCAGCTTCCGGCAAAATCTCAGAAAGTCTTTTTACAATCTTTTTTTCAGCCTCTTTATCAACGTATGATACAAGATCTCTAGCGCCTTTATGTTCAATCTTCGAAAGATCAAAATTTTCGCATTCTGTTCTTAAGAATACGGCTGTTTCCGTGGCTAATTCGATAACCTGGTTACAAACTTCTTTAAGCCTGGACGGGTTTAGAGTCATGTTTTTCAATGTTTTTACCGATATAAAATGAGCGTAGTGCCAAGATCAATACCAACGGAATCTCTGCAATGTTAAATTGTTGCGGTAGTATCGGTAACGCTAAAAGCTCCAATACCAGAAGGATACCGTATCCTATAAATATTTTTGAAACTAGATCTTTGTTTTTGATAATCCTAAACAGGATGGGAAAGAACAATACCAAAGGGTTTGCCCAAAGTAGATTCCAATTATTGACCGTTACCTTGTGATCGGTAAAAAACCATAAGAATACCAACAGGCAGCCCAATAAACCCACTATAATGTAGAGTATACTATCTAACAAGGACATGGTCGCAGGCTTGTTCCAATTTTTTATCGTCACTAATATGACGATGAATAATAAGACCGATAGATAGAAGAAAGGCGTTTGCATAAATGGCGTTGCTTTCAATGTATGTCCTGATGCATAGATTACCTTTGTCTCCCCAACCAAAGGAATGTTCTTTCCATTTCGATGCAGGGTAGCTTTGGCAAAGCCATTCATTAGGTGATCTGGCAGAAACATATACTGCAATGGTGTAGCCTTCACATCAGAAGGGGCGCCTAATCCTATGTCCATTCCGAAATCCTGAACCTCTTTGTCTCTTAGATATTCATCTATCAATTGTCTGAATGAAAGATTCCTTTCTTCAAGATTATCAAAGGTTAGACTGCCTTTGCAGATTCCCTGCATTACGTCTCTCAGTCGGGATGAGCAGTTATCATAGAAGAAATCGTATTTATAATACTTGTTCTCTTGTAGCGCATTCCATTCGAGAAATTTGTAGAGGCTGTCTTTTTGTGAGGAGCTCAGGTTCAGTACCTGTTCGGTAACACTTCTCTTTTCGTAGATGGCGTCATCCAACAAATCTTGAAATGCTTGGATGGTAAGCATATAATCTAACTTACCTTGTATGAATTTTCCGTAAAAATCTTCATTGAACTCAAACGTGCCGTAATTATATACCTTGTCAAACCCAAGCTTCGGATCGACTACCCGATAGGCACTGTGACCAAATCCCGAATACAATTCCTCGCCCGGCGCTACTGTGATAAGACTTACTTTGCTTTCAGCGGAAAGAACTTCCTGAGCAGTCGCTGGCAGTGAAAGCAGTGTCCAAATAAGGATATTTAAAAAAAATTTCAATTGTTTTTGCCCTCCACGACAATTACTATTTCGCCTTTTATACTTTTTTCTTTAAAGTGAGCAATGATCTCAGAAAAGGTACCGTTAACCGTTTCCTCAAACATTTTTGTGAGTTCCCGCGATACGGATGCGTTTCTTTCCCCAAAATACTCTTTGAGCTGCTCGAGTGTTTTCAATAATCTAAACGGTGACTCATAAAGGATCATTGTTCTTTCTTCCTCGGCTAATTTTTTCAAGATAGTTTGCCTTCCCTTCTTCTGAGGAAGAAATCCTTCGAAGACAAAGGAGTCAGACGGGAGACCAGATTTGACAAGGGCTGGAACAAACGCCGTTGCGCCAGGTAAGCATTCAACTTTGATTCCGCTTTTCAAGCATTCCCGAATCAACAAAAAACCAGGGTCGGATATTCCAGGGGTGCCCGCATCACTTACAAGTGCCATTACTTCACCCTCTTTCAATCTTCTGATGATGCCTTCCGTCGCCCTATGTTCGTTGAAAGCATGATGACTTTGGAGTTTCGAGTTTATGTTGTAATGTTTGAGAAGAAATGAAGTGGTACGTGTATCTTCTGCTAAAATGGTGTCTGCAGATTTTAAGATATTTAATGCTCTTAACGTGATGTCTTCTAGATTACCAATCGGGGTTGGCACTACATATAAATTTGTTTTGGGAGACTCGGACATATTCAAAGGTAGATAAAAGCTATGCCGGACATGAGGAAAAAGGATGAAAAAATTTAAAACTATTCTTCTAAAACATTGAGAAGCGTAGTGAAATTGACATATTTATTGTGGTACTTTTTATTGAATAGATCGAAGTGGCTGGGATAAAACTTTTTTTGATATTCTTCAAAATCCTCCTTTTCATTTAGAAAAAGTTGCAGGCAATAGGTCACTCCTCCGTTTGCTTCTTCATCCAGTATCTGAAGCAGCTTCTTATCCACAAAGTAGCCTGTCTGCATTAGGAGCGGGATATAGAAGCTTTTCATCCATCCAAGCCACTGCTCATGCACGTCTTCGTCAATATTTATGGTAGTGTTGTATAATATCATTATTAAAAAAGCACGGATCAGATCCGTGCTTATCATTAGTCTTTGTACTTATTTCCCTTTTTTTCTTCTTTCGCTGCTTTCTTCTCTTTCGTAGTTTTTAACGGGGCTTTCTTAACCTCCTTTTTTTTATCTTGTCCTTTAGACATATCGGTAAAATTTAAGTTTAAAATCTAAAACTAATAACGTCAATTTTATTAAAAAGGAACCTACTTTCCAACCTTTTTTACTTTATATATGACTATTAGTAATTAATGTTAAAAAGGAGGGCAAAAAAAAGGGAAGTATAAACTTCCCCTTCGTCAGTGTTTCAAAAATATTAGTTTGAATGCAATGAAAAATTAAGTTTTAAAACATTCTCTTTGTTGCTTTCAATACTTTCTGAAGATACTTCACGACCATTTAAAGTCTGAAATACATATTCTTTTAATGCTGCATGAGATCCTGAGATATCAATGATGTTCATTTTTCTATCTTGATCAACCACGTATCTGATAACAACTTTTCCTTCCGTAGCACTCAAATCACCAAAATCATGCGCATCTAATAGTCCTTTAATAGCAGCGCTAACATTTGGATATGATTCCGATTTTTTCCCTTTAGGATTATCGGTATTATTCGCGAAGCTGGTGAAAGTCTGCAGTGCTAATAGCATTGCAAAGGCAAAAGTGAGAACATGTTTCATTATCGTTTTTGTTATTGATAGTTCAAACATAACGATTATTTTTTTTAATAAGTTTTAAAAAATATTTTTTTTATCCAACTAATTGTATAAATTATATAATTTTTTGAACTCAACTGGTCTATAAAATACGTATAACTACGTAGATTTTGCAAAAAAATTGAAAAAGCACCTGCTTGTAAAGACATGGTGATAGAGGTGGGCTAAATTTTTGGAACAAGTCGTCCAAAAATAGGGTATGAAATTTTTTTTGGAAATTTTTAGGCTAAAGAAGAAAAGTACAAAAAAATTTGGCTCTTAATGCCTGCTACGTCCAGGTTTTAGCGATTTCAGGTCAAGGATAGACCGCAATTGCTTCTACTTCTATCAACCAATCTGGGTTAACCAAAGAATGAACGCCAACAGTTGCCCGAGCTACCTTATTTAGATTTTGGGTATTATTGAAGTAGGAGGCGTAAGCGTCAAACCAGGCTTGGTAGTCACATTTATTGTCTTTGAGCTTGTCGGGAGCAAGGAAGGCACGGAGATAGATAACATCGTTCATTGTCAATCCCTCTTTCTGCAATGCTTTTTCTATTGCCTTTAAGGTTCCGATTGCCTGTGTCTTAGTGTCGCCAAACCGCTGCCGTGAGCCAACCGCGGCATTAGAGTCAAGTATTGGCGCGACCAAACCGCTTGTCATAAATAGCGCCCGATTTTGGGGAATTGAGATAGAGGTAAGGATTGGTGCTTTGGTATCACCAATCCTTGTAATTTTCTTAGGCTTTATTGCTTTTTGTTGAGCAGGCAGGTATAAATGGGTACCCAGAAAGAAAAATAGAAAAATAGATTTCAGCATCGTTGATTTATTTGGTCATAACCACTGCGTTGTTAATTAAAAAGTTTTTCTTGGATGCTTCTATATTGTAGACCTTTGACACGGACTTCACATTGGTCTTAATTTGTAGAACTTTAGACTTTTTAAAGGAACGGGTCTCATGTTCGTAGGTAAGGATGATGTCCCCAGCCCTAATGTCTCCGATATTTTTAACTCCGTCTTTTGTATACACCGGGTGGTTGTTGGTGCCTTCTAACTCTATCAGAGGAAGAGAAATGTTAAAGATCGATGCAATAGCCTGCTCCACAGGCTCCGCTACAATTCCAGTAATCTCAAATTGTCGACCATCATGTATTTTTAGCTTGTCAACTTTTGAAGTGACCATCCTGTCCTTATTTACATCATAAGCCATTATTTTGTCGTTCTTTGCAATCTCTGAAATAAGCTTTTGACTTCCATCTGTCATTGTAACTAGAGATTCCTCTGTAAAACAGAACTCATATTCTCCATCGGCGGCTGCAGATGCAGGAGCTACGCCCCCAGCCATGCTAAGAAGAGTCGACAACTCTTTTCCTAATGCAAAGGACATGCATGAAGCGAATCCGGCTTCTACCTTATCGTATTCTTTCAAGTCGTCAATGTATTGACCCCATATTTGCTTATCGGAGGAAAGTGTCGGTACGCAAAGGTTCATGGTCTTTCCTGTTTTTACATTTTTGTAAACTCCAAGCAAGGCCAATTCTTTGTTTTCTTTGCTATCCATCAGTTTGAAGAGATAGATCTTCCTTTCGACGCCGTCGCTGAAGTTGAATGTATAAGGCGGTTTCATTTCGTAACGGTCAGCTACAAGTCCTGATTCAGATTTTAAGTATGTTTCCTTGTCAAGGTCCTTGAATGTAAGCTTTTTGGCGGCGGCATATTCAACCATAGTTATGGCCCTCGCTTTCGGGGCTTGGGCATGAAGGTTCGACGTGGAAAGTGCAATTATGGCTATGATTAGAATTGCATAAATCTTTTTGATAGTTGGTAGATGCTTAGTCATATTATTAGAATTTATTAAGAATTAACTTTTTGAAACACGGTTGTGAATGTTGTTTACTACTGATTGTGCTGATGATAGTGCGCCTGCCATCCAGGCTGTTAAATAGGTTGTATGTTCTCCAGCATAATAGACGTTTCCATCAGGCTCTTGAAATACATCGTAATTGGCTTTTCGAATGTCTGAAGTATAGGCTGCCCAGCCGCCTAGGCTATAGGGGATGTGCTGCCACGCCAATGAAAAGCTATTTTCGAATTCTGCAGGATATTGAGGATGTATCCTACCCCCTTCAAGCAGCGCCCGTTTTTCCCTTTCCTCGATAGAAAGGCTTCCCAGTTCGCTGGCCATATGGTGAAAGTTATAGTACCCAACTAAAACACCTTTCTGCGATAGGAAACCGTTAGATGGATAGAAGATTTGGGTAATTGGCATGTTGGTTTTGCTGATGCCTCCGAAGATATGATCATCTTCCTCCCAAAATCGCCTTTTAAATTGCAAGCCGATTTTTCCTACATTCAAATAAGGGACCGCTTCAGCTGCTTGTTTTACAGAGGTCGATAAGTCGGAGATGATAGATTTAAGCACCGGCAATGGGATAGTGCACACGCAATAGTCCCCGCTCATCTCTTTGGTGATGTTGTTCTTATCTGTGTAGACCACGCGGACGCCACCTTCCTTTTTTCTTATTTCTTTTACTTGTGCCTGAAAGATGATTTTGTCCTTTAGCTTTTTTTCAAAGGCTCTGGGGATTTGGTCCATGCCACCTACCGGTTGAAGCATGATAGGTTGTTGGTTGTAAGTATACTCCCCCACATTTTGAAATGCTGGATGAGTAAACCCTGAATAGAGAATTTCCCTCAGTTGATAAGGGTCTGCATATTCACCAGGCATGTTGCCAGCACCTGGATTGGTTTTATATCCTCTCCTTTCCGTACCCTTATAAATCTTATCGACATTCAAATCACCTTCGGCTCTTAAATATTCCACTAGCTTGTCTACATCATCTTTAGACATTGGCAAGTCCAAAGCATTCTGATCAATGGCTTTCGCGAGTAGTTCACAGGTGTATCCTCGGTAGTCGTTGTGTATCTGTCTAATCGGAATACTTCTGTTGGCTAGCGGTCCCTTGCCATGACTGTAATAATATGCAGCCTCGTTTACATTGGTGAAAACTTCTAGGGGAATACCTAGCTCCCTGCAATACTTAAGCGTGATTTCGTGGTTGTGAGGAATTCTCCCGGCCCCAGCATTTAGATAATGGCCGTCGTCAAAGTTGCAAACCTGCGTTTTGTTGCCAACCTCCGTCTCTTTAGTGCCTTTTCTAACGCTCCAGACCCTACCTCCAGCTCTTGTTCTTGCTTCTAGGATGGTACAGTCATAACCTAGCTTTGTCATTTCATATGCCGTAGCTAGACCGGCCAATCCTCCGCCAAGTATTATCACCTTTTTGCCTGCTTCTTTACCTGTAGCTGATAAATTGAATGCTTGGGCAGGTGCTGATTTGATAAGGCCAAGTGCTAGGAGTGTTGTGTAGCCCGACCCCGCAATGAGTGAGGATTTATTAATAAAGTCCCTTCGTGATATTCCTTTCATGCTATTGAGAATGATAAGCCGCTGAGTCAACGGCTGTATATTTTTAGAATACTAAGTGAGATATAAGACCTGAAAGCTCAGGTCTTATACTATTACATATTTCCGGCAACTTCCTTGAAGGCTTGAGTGAACAGCTTCATAGACTCCATGGTGCCCATGCTTACTCGAATCCATTGCTGGTCATTGAATTCGAAGTTTCTAACGGCTACGCCTTTGGCCATCATCTGGTCTACAAATTGCTTGGCATTAGTTTTAACAGGGAAGATTACAAAGTTTGTCGCTGAAGGTAGGGACTGATATTTCATCTCAGAAAGCACTTTATATAGATATGCTTTTGACTCGTTGTTCTTAGCTACGCTGTAGGTGTAAAAAGCTGCGTCATTGTATGCCGCAATAGCACCATGAATGGATGTGGCTGAGATTGTGCCTCCCATAGTCGTGTATTTCGAAATGGCTTTAATAGTTTCAGGGAGCGCTATTATATAACCAATCCTCAACCCCGCGAAGGCTTGTACCTTAGAGAAAGTACGTGCTACTATTACATTCTGCCCTTTCCTCACAGCATCTATCATAGAGACCGATGGTGCTGTAGTTCCAACATAATCAATGTATGCTTCATCAACGAAAACAGGCTTCGTTTTAGAAACCACTTCAATGAAGGACTTTAATTTCCCTGTATCAGCTAATACGCCAGTAGGGTTATTAGGATTACAGATGTATACCATGCTTGTTTCATCCGATATTTTGCTTTGTATTGCATCAAAATCATAGTTGTAATCTTTATCTAACGGTACTTTGTCCCATTTTCCACCAAATGATTGAACGTATCTGACTAATGACATGTAGCTTGGATCTGCTGATAATACTGTGCCTCCTTTAGAGCCATATAAAAGTGCAGCTGCCATCAAAAGCTCTGTAGAACCGGCGCCGAGCAAAATGCTGTCCTCAGAAACCTTTTCTGCAGTAGCGATCATCTTGATAAAAGTCTTATTGGCATCCCTTGGATATAGATAGCTATTGTCGATAGCATCTATAATGGCTTGCTTTACTTTTTTTGACGGTCCGAATGGATTTTCATTGGCGTTTAATTTAGCCTTGACGGGATTATCTAAAGGCGATTTTTTGGAGAAGAGATTAGTTCCTTCAACATCGGAAAGAGAACCACCTTTTAATAAGGTAGAGAGGCTAGGCGAGAATGTGAAACCGGCGGCCAAAAGGGCACTTGATTTTAGAAGGTTTCGTCGGGAGGTAGAGTTGCTTTGCATGTTTAAGTTAATTTTTAGTGTGGGACATTACTTAATGCTTTCCTAGTTTGAATTTATACAATAAAAATCAGAAAACG
>DASVUU010000795.1:0-6785 GCA_036386935.1 Cytophagaceae bacterium
CTATTTGTCTACCTGTCCTCCACAGACCAACATCAAAGCAATCTAGGCTTGGAAGAATCTGGCACCTTCGTGGGTGGACACACAAATTTTGTGAAATCCAGAGCTGAGCTAGCCTTCCAGGGCAATAGAGACGATTTCAAAAAAGTCATAACTAAAGGAATAGCAGATGTTATCATCAATGTAATGATGTATGGTGGTAGTATCAAAGATGTCGTTCAAAGTTCCTACTTACTGTCTTTGCCCGATTGGTTTTTACAAGGAGCCTCAAGCTACATCGCTGAAGGCTGGAGCAACGAGATGGATAACTACATGCGAGATCTATTGCTGAGAAAAAATATAAAGAAACCCTCCAACTTGGAAGGTCGGGATGCAATGCTGGTAGGTCAATCTATTTGGACTTATATTGCGCAAAAATATGGAGATGACAATATTGCTAATATTCTAAATCTTACGAGAATAATTAGGGATGAGCAAGAAGCCATTGAAAGCACATTTGGCCTTTCTTATAACGGATTCTTAAGAGAATGGGAAAAATACTACCGGTCTATGCTTGACGAAGTGAATGGCCCGTTCATAAGGCCTGACCATGAGTCAAGAGTACTGAAAAGCAATAAGCGTGATAAGAAACTTCGACATGTCTCTATAAACCCAAGAGGAGACTATTTGGCCTATACAGAAAACTTCCACGGCAAATACAAAATCAAATTAAGAAAGCTTAAGAAATACCTAGATCCCGTAGAATCCGATAGCGTCGTAGAAAAAGAAAAACCCAAAGTCAAACTCACCAAGGTCCAGAAGAAATACATCGCTGACAGTTTAGCTGCGAATGCAAAATTGAAGGCAGATACCTCTCAGCCACCTTTAAGGTATCCATTCAGCTTGCAAGAAGACACCCTTGTAAAAGACTCTGTAAAAATTTCTGATACTCTAGCCTTAGCAAAAGACCCTGCAAAAATTGATTCTCTAAAATTAGCTAGTCAATTACCTGATACATTAAAAGAAGATAAGACACACCGCAAAATATTAGACATAAAAGCGGATCCAGAACTCGTCTTATTGCCTACTAGCAAACACAAAACAAGTACTATCTACCGTGGCGGTTCTAAATTAGAAACCGGGCAGGTTTCCGACAATTTTCCCATTGTTGCCTGGCAATCATCTAACGTTATCACCTATGTGGTAAAGAAGCGTGGTAAGGTATTCATGAAGTTTAAGAATATAAAAAATGGCAGAAAAGTAAAGCTTCAACTCCGTGATTTCGATGAAGTATTAAGCTACGATTTTTCTGACAATGGAAAGTCGATAATATTTAGCGCAGCAAAAAAAGGACAAAGTGATATCTATGTTTATGACTTATCCAATGCTAGGATGAGCCAAATAACTAATGACAACTTTGATGATTTGGATCCTCAATTCTTAAAAAAATCTTCCCAATTTATCTTCAGCTCCAACAGGACCACAGATACCTCAAAGACAAAGACTCTATATTCTGTTAAAGCCAAAAACACCTTCAATATCTATCGGTCCAAGCCTGGCACAAGAAGGTCTTTCGAAAAAATAACTGATACTGGAAACAACCTAATGCCGATGCCATATGATTCGGGGACGATCCTATATTTGAGTGACGAAAAGGGTATTTATAATCTTTATAAGTATGATCCCGAAACGCAGGAAAAACAGCAAGTAACAAACTTCCTTAAAAATATTAGTTCATACAGTGTAAACTCTAAGTTTAAAGCCTTTTCCTATAGTATGCTCGATCGGAGTCGAGATTATGTCTTCTACTCTGAAGGAAATAATTTTCAGACCCTGAAAGTTGAAGCGAGTACACGTAGACAAAATACCATCAGCAATAGTCCAGAAAAGAAAAGCATAGTTGATAATGCTCAGGACAGTCTTGCCGACCCCTCTCAGGAAGAGCTAGATGTAAACGAGTTTCGTTTTGAGTCTGACTTAAAGAAACAAAGAAAGAAAGAGGCTGCGGAAAAAAAGGATCCTGAGAAAAAAGATGAATTTAAATTCAAAGGGCCATATAATTATAAGGGAATATTTTCTGTCGATAAGGTTATCTCTACCTTAATGATTGACCCTCTTAGAGGCTTGGGGATATACATGGAAGGTGGAATGGCCGATGTTTTTGGTAACCACCGCATCAATGCTGGCGTTTTTTGGCTTTCTGACTTCAAGAGTAGCAGCATATTTGGTGAATACCAATACCTGAAAAAAATGGTGGACCTGAAGGTCCGTTTCGATAGAGAAGGGTATTTCTTTCAAGATGACTATACCATACAAAAATACACCTCTAACAGATTGGCTATTACGGGGTCGTATCCGCTCTCGAGCTCCATGCGCATAAGCCTAACCCCCTTTTTATATAACACCAGGTATAGCAACTCTGTTGCCATAACAGAGATCGACACCACGCGCCTTTATACCGGACTTAGAGGCGAGTTCGTGTATGACAATACTTTAACGACAGGCTTAAACATGATAGAGGGTACGAGGTTAAAAATTGCCCTGGAAAATTTCTCTAATCCTGGTAATAAACAATATAATTTTGGCAAGTTCACTTTTGACTTACGGCATTACCAAAGGATACATAAGGAGATCATTTTCGCAACAAGAGTTTCTCACGGGCAGTTTTTAGGAGCTAACCAAAAAAGTTTTCTACTAGGAGGAATGGACAACTGGCTTTTTAATTCCACTACAAACGCTGGTCGAAGAGATCCTTTGAGAATTGAAAACGGCTTTAACAATGAAAATATTCTTTTCCTAAAGTATGTGACCACGTTGAGAGGTTTCAATTATAATTCATTGGCAGGCCCCAAATATCTCTTGTTTAATGCAGAGTTGAGAATACACATAGTCAAGTATCTTTCTAACGGTTCGGTAAGCTCTAACTTCTTCCGTAATCTACAAATAATAGGATTCACTGATGCTGGTACAGCCTGGGCGGGGAAAAATCCCTTCAGCAAAGACAATAGCATAAATAAATTGATAGTGGAAAATTCTTCGAAATTTTCAGCAACAGTTACTAACTATTTGAATCCCTTTCTCGTCGGTTATGGATTTGGACTACGCTCGATGTTTTTAGGTTACTATATGAAATTTGATGTTGGCTGGGGTGTAGCAAATAATCAAACTCAAAATCCTAGGCTTTATCTAACGTTTGGGTACGATTTTTAATTAAAATTGATGCGTTCATAGCTGCTTCAGCAATTTACATTGTTTGACCTGCCCAACTTAAAAAACTACACAGTGAAAAAATTTTTGGTCATTTTTTGTGCAAGCGTAGCTCTTTGTTATTGCATCATTATTGCGCTGGATAAAAAATTTGTTTTCACTGTTTTTCGATATAATCTCCCCGACCTAGACGATTATAGAATCTTTGCCAATCGAAAAGTGCCGCATAGCAGAAATCCCCAACCTTGGCCTAAGAAATTTCTATATAATCAACTTAGCCTGCCCGACTCTACACAAATTGAGATGGAAAAACTAAATACTACGGCATGTATCATTATCCATAAAGACAGTTTGCTTTTTGAAAAGTATTGGGATAATAAAAGTTTAGGAAGCTATTCAAACTCTTTTTCGATGGCCAAGAGCTATGTATCGGCCTTAATAGGAGTCGCGTTAAAGGAGGGCAAGATCAAATCGCTAGAGGAGCCAGTTGCCATTTATTTGGATGAATTTAAAGAAGGAAAAAAAGGAGCAATTACCTTGCGACACCTACTTTGCATGTCATCCGGTTTGGATTGGGAAGAAGCTTACTTCAACCCATTTTCAACTGTCTCTGAAGCTTATTATGGAAATAACCTGAAGAAAATAATCTATAAGTTAAAACCAATTGAAAAGCCAGGACAAAGATTTCAATATAAAGGAGGTGACACTCAAATATTGGCTCTAGTTCTTGAGAAGGTTTATGGCCATTCATTAAGTAAAATACTGTATGATAAAATTTGGGGGCCGCTTGGCGCGGAACAGCCTGCACTTTGGAGTCTTGATCGTAAGAAAGGGACTGAGAAAGCCTCTTGCTGCTTGAATTCCAATGCGAAGGATTTTGCAAGACTTGCAAGTCTATATTTACATAAAGGCAATTGGAGAGGCGCTCAACTTATTGATTCATCATTCATTGAAAATAGCACTCAGCCCATTGATCTGGCAGACGGAAGCAATCAGTTGGTAGACTTTTATGGTTATCAATGGTGGTTGATACCCTCTTACAACAAAGGAGCCATATTTTATGCCAGGGGAATTTTAGGGCAGTATATTATCGTAGATCCAACTTTCAACCTTGTTATTGTGCGCCTGGGCAATAAAAGAGGAGAAAAAATTGGCAGCCACCAGAAAGAGGTATATTCCCTCATTGAGGCTGCCAGAGGTATGACAATGGATTTGTGATATTTTTAATTATTTGGCTAAAGCCATTGCTGATAGCAAGGAATCGAATATTGCTTTCCCATCTACATTTCCTAACAAAGGATCGGAAGCCCTTTCAGGGTGAGGCATCATACCGAACACATTTTTATTTTTATTACAAATACCAGCTATATTCCTTAGAGATCCATTAGGGTTGGAGTCAGAAGCAATATTGCCAGACTCATCGCAATACCGAAATAGTATTTGACCATTTTCCTCTAATTCGCTCAAGGTTTTATCATCCGCAAAATATCTGCCTTCTGCGTGAGCAATTGGTATCTTGTATGACTTTTCAACATCCAATGAAGAAGTAACAAGCGAAGAGTTGTGCTCTGGTTTTATATAAACATTCTTACAAGAAAATTTTTGGTCATTGTTCATTAATAAAGCACCTGGAAGCAAATGAGATTCAGTCAAAATCTGAAATCCATTGCAAATGCCCATCACGTAACCACCTGCTTCAGCATGCTTAATGACATTTTCCATGATTGGGGAAAATCGGGCAATCGCTCCTGACCTCAAATAATCTCCGTAGGAAAAGCCCCCCGGAAGTAAAACGAAATCGCATCCTTGCAATGAGGTCTCCTTATGCCATAACTTTACAGCATCCTGATTCAAAATATTTTTTAATACATAAAAAAGATCTTCATCACAATTAGATCCAGGAAAAACAACTACACCAAATTTCATATCTTTTTATTCAATAGATTAAATCAATTACTAGCTAGGGATTTATAAAGCTCCCAACGTAAAGATGTGGGGTGCCTTGTTATCTAATCCCACGCTTCCCAATATTGATACAAAGATAGGGATACAGAAAGTTCTTTTAAGAATTCTCCAAAAAAAATTACTTTTGCTATAAAAAAAGATGCTCAAATCCATGACAGGCTTCGGTATTGCAACTACTGAAACTGAAAATTTTACTGCTACAGCGGAAATCCGATCCTTGAATTCAAAATTTATGGATCTATTCTTAAAACTTCCTAAAGAATTTTCTGATAAAGATATTGAGGTTCGCAACCTCATCAATACTCAATTAGAAAGAGGGAAAGTCTCATTTTCATTAGAGATAAAAGAAAAAGGTACGGTTAACGTTTCCAAACTATCTATCAATGAGGATTTGTTAAAAGAATATTACCAGCAACTCCAACATGCCGCATTATTTGTTGGTGCTAATGAAGATGATCTCTTCAAGTATGCGCTGTCTATGCCAAAGGTAATTGACACGGATCAGGGTCAATCAAACAATCTGGAAGAATGGCAGTCGTTGTTAAAAATGATACACCAAGCGATTGCTAAATGCCAGGAGTTTCGGATGGCAGAAGGCAAAGTCCTGGCAGAAAAATTTTCATCTTATGTCACCAAAATAAGGACACTTCTTGATAGAATAGAGGAACTAGATCCTCTTCGAATAGAAAATATTAAAAATAGAATTAAAGGTAATCTAAACGAGTTTATACCTGTAGATCAGATCGACAAAAATCGATTTGAACAAGAGCTTATTTACTACATAGAAAAGCTCGACATTTCTGAAGAAAAAGTAAGGTTGAAAAGTCATTTAGACTACTTCATTGAAACCATGACCGCTGCGGATGCCAACGGAAAAAAATTGGGCTTTATCTCTCAAGAAATAGGTAGAGAAATCAATACGATCGGCTCAAAAGTCAATGACGCACAGATGCAAAGATCGGTGGTAGAAATGAAGGAAGAATTAGAGAAAATAAAAGAGCAGGTTTTGAATATCCTTTGACAATTTCCAATGTTTTAAAGTAATAAATTGGCCTATCGGAATAAATATTTTTGCTTCATAGTAATATCGTTTTTTCTGATGGCCATTCCTTCTGCCGTTTGTCAGCAGAAGTATACCATAAGTGCTGTTGTCAAAGACTCCTCTTCCGGGGAGACACTGCCCGGTGCCACTGTTCTCGTAGAGGGTCAACGTATCGGCGCTACCACCAACGAAGCAGGTTTTTTTTCCCTTACCCTACCCGAAGGAACCTATACACTTCAGTTTTTATTTACGGGTTTCCAGTCAAAGAAGCTTGTCTTAGAACTCAACAAAAATATTCATCTCGACATAGAAATTCCAGAGAACATCAGTATTGAACAAGAAGTAATTGTGACTTCAGACAAGTCCACTAAAAATGTAGATCGGGTAGAAATGGGACTTGTGGAACTGGATATTGAGAAGATTCGTGCCTTGCCTGCTATGATGGGAGAAGTGGATATCATGAAAACAATCCAGCTGCTACCTGGCATCCAAGCTGGAGGAGAGGGAAACACTGGACTTTATGTAAGAGGAGGAGGAGCAGACCAGAATTTGGTTTTGTTGGATGATGCGTTAATTTACAATACAGGACACCTAT
>DASVUU010000796.1:0-2941 GCA_036386935.1 Cytophagaceae bacterium
AGTGCTTCTCGGATATGCTTCTCACTCGCACTTCGTTCTTGAGGAAAGAATGGCGGAATCGCCTAATAGGGTCAATGCGTTTCTCGACGATCTGCTCAAATATGCTAAACCAATTGCCGAGTCGGAACTTGAAAGCCTAAAGAAGTACGCTAAATCACTTAACGGTCCAGACAAACTAGAAAAATGGGATATTGGATATTATTCTGAAAAACTAAAAAAGGAAAAATATTCTATAGACGATGAGATGCTAAAGCCTTACTTTAAATTAGAAAATGTCATAGGCGGAGTATTTCAAATTGCTGAAAAATTATACGGTTTAAAGTTCATTGAAAAGAAGGATATTGAAGTTTACCATCCAGACGTGAAGGTTTACGAGGTACTAAATGAGCAAAACCAACATTCTGCTATTTTTTATGCAGACTTTTTTCCAAGGACTGGTAAAAGGAACGGTGCATGGATGACTTCTTACAGAGGTCAAAAGAAAATGAACGGGGAAGATATCCGGCCTCACGTCTCCATCGTGTGCAATTTCACGAAGCCAACAGAAACAATTCCGTCCTTGCTTACTTTCGACGAGGTTACAACGTTGTTCCACGAGTTTGGTCATGCGCTACATGGCATGCTGGCTGATGGAACTTATGAAAGTCTCTCTGGAACCCATGTCTATTGGGACTTTGTGGAACTACCGTCCCAGATATTTGAAAATTGGGTATATGAAAAAGAAAGTCTCAACTTGTTTGCTAGCCATTATGAGACCAAAGAAATCATTCCGAGCGAGCTTGTAATGAAAATCAAAGAAAGTGCAAATTTTATGGAAGCGTATGCAACCGTTAGACAAGTGGGTTTGGCTAAACTAGACTTAGCCTGGCACGTTGAGGCGGCTTCAAAGACGAGTGACGTGAGCACCTATGAAAGAGAAGTCCAAAGGAATACCGAACTTCTCGCTCCTGTAGAAGGTACAAATACAAGTTGTTCATTTTCACATATTTTCCAGGGAGGCTACTCTTCAGGTTATTACAGTTACAAATGGGCTGAGGTTTTGGACGCCGACGCATTTGAATTTTTCCAGGAACAAGGGATATTCAATAGGCAGGCGGCAGACTTGTTCAAGAAACATGTTTTAAGTGCAGGAGGAAGTGAACATCCGTTAGAATTATATAGACGTTTTAGAGGCCAAGACCCTTCGCCTAAAGCTTTGCTTAGGCGGACTGGAATGCTTAAGTGAGATAATTAAAAATGAATTGCTAATCATGGTGAATTTTTATTAATTTGTTTCATAAAACACCACGCTATGAAAATCCTAAAAGTCTTATTTGGCGTCTTATTCGTAATCATTTCCTTCGCGCTAGTAGTTGCAGCATTCACTGAAAAAAACTATGCTGTTGAAAGAGACATTACCATTGACAGGCCCAATGAAGCAGTTTTTAATTATATAAAGTTTCTAAAAAACCAGGACAACTATAGCGTCTGGGCTATGAAAGATCCTAACATGAAAAAAGAGTATCGAGGTACCGATGGCGCCGTCGGTTTTGTCGCAACATGGGAAAGTGATCAAAGTGACGTAGGTAAAGGGGAGCAAGAGATAAAAAAGATTTCTGCAGGAAACAGGATTGATACCGAACTTCGATTCCTTGAACCTTTTCAAGCGACAGACCACGCCTATATGGTGACCGAGGCGCTTTCGGAAAATCAAACCAAAACTAAATGGGGTTTTAATGGACAAATGAAATATCCTATGAACCTTATGCTTCTATTCATCAATATGGAGGAAATGCTAGGGAAGGACCTGGAGACAGGGTTGAAAAATTTAAAAACTAACCTCGAAAAATAGTAGAAGAGACGAATGATTAAGTACTCAATACTTAATCATTCGTCCATCCTTAATTAAATAAGTTATTACAGAATTCTGATATTTCCTTAATGTCCTCCGTGGGGATTTTGTAAGCCATGTAGTTTCCTGCAAGTATGGTAAATGACATGATCTTCGTTCCTAACGCTTGCGAATATTTTGTCCTTCCGACAAGTCTTCCTATGAATGTTTTACCAAACTTTTTGAAGGATTCACTTTTCTCATCAAAGATCGCCTGGATATTTTTGTTATTTAATTCCTCAGAAATTTTTTCAAAATCCATACCTGTATGCCTTTATTTGTATACGTGTTACAACGGATGAGCACGTATTTTATTTTAAACTCTTATGACCACACATCCCTATGCGGGTGGGTCTTTTTGGCCGAACAAAATCAGTGCCACCAAAAATTAGCCTCTATAACTTTCTTGGACCCCGTATTGGGTCATAAATCCAGGAAAAGCTCAATCTGCTTTTAATTCCCCTAAAAATTAAATAATATTGTTTCTTGTTAAATTTACATTTCAGATAAAGGAATATTATTTATCCAGGAGAGATATTTATCTATTCAATAAAAAAGCTGACTCAGTTTTATACCATTAGCGCAATCAATGAACCAGTCTCGTTTCCGTTGACTGTCAAAACCAATTATCATACATGAAAAGAAGAGATTTTATTACGAAAACCAGTCTAACTGCAGCCTTTGCGGGGAGTTTACTTACTACGGAAGAAAGCAAAGCCACACCTAAAACTAAAGCAGCAGGTGGCATTTCTGATTCTGAAGCGCCAAATATTTCATTGAAGGATGATGGCCCTAGAAAGGAAGTCCTTAAATATACAGACAAAGCCAGGAGTGGAATCATGGTAGGGAGTATGGGCGCGGGCGGTGCTGAGCTTAGAAAGGATGGTGTTTTTTACAATTGGAGTATCTTTAATAATAACCCTAAAGGAACAGGTCCATTCTTGACTGGAAAAGATTGGTTTGATAGTAATGAGAAATATAACACCATGTATCCTATAGAACCAGGTTATTTGTTGTTTTTCATTTTGCGATATCAGATGGAAGGAGAGGAGCCTCAACTAAAGTTATTAC
>DASVUU010000797.1:0-4564 GCA_036386935.1 Cytophagaceae bacterium
AATGGTTAGCAAAATTTTATTTTAACTTATTTTTATTAGTAATTTTTTTAACCTGTACTCTTTTTATATCGCCTAACTATAGCTGACCAATCAAACAAAAGAAAGGAGTCATCTTCGCTTTTTTCCTCTTCTTGAATTTCACCATTTATTAAATCTTCAGGGTCATCCTCAGAAAAAAATTCCTTAAGACATCCACCTATCGAAATAGCCCTGGTTTTCTGTAACTGCTTCGTCAACTCATCCAACCATTTGGGTTCAGCTAACAAATCACCAGGCTTAACGGAGTATTTCAGAGTTTCACAAACTGCCTGTGCCATAGCCTTGTTTAAAGGATCTGGCTTCGCATTTAAGGGAGTCTTTTTGGGTTTTACAGCTTTCACATTAACCATAGGGGTATAATCGGTTTTAAGACAACTTTGCCAAAGAGCAGCCCAATTAGCTTGAGAAATATAACCGCGTTTAAAATAACCCGCAGGCACAAGCATTAAGCAATGAAAATGAGGATGAGCTGTACCATCCTCGGAATTGCGAGTAACTTCAACAGATTTTACAAAACCCAACGCAGGAAATTCTTTGCGCTTAATCAGCCTATGCCAAGCAGCATTCATCAAATTCAAAGTGGCTCGAAGTTCTGTAACTTTGCAGTTGATAATCGTCAGAGTTAAAAATATCCAGCGGCCAGTTGGGTACTTAGCCTGAATTTCTGGCAGAGCCTTAAAAAATCTCGCACGCCACATAAGTGATCGCCTCCACTGACAAACCAAGCAATGTCTGACTCGGCAGAATCTAGCTTCCCTAAGTTTGAGTTTTACCTCGCCATCATCCGTGGCTTTTAGTGCATAGGTCAATAGCTGAGCACATTCGCCAATCCGCTTGGCATAGCCATCGTACCCAATTGAGTCGTAAATTTTGGCAATTTCATCAGATTGGGCGCGGTGAATATCCCAGGGCTTGTCGTCAGGAGAAATATCGGACAAGTACCAGCTATCCCCCCCTTCAGTAGTCTTTGAAGTGGGCATAAAATCCTTACAGCAAAAGGGTTTGGGATGCTAGCTGGAACCTTGTCTAGTATCACCAACTATATTCACACAGTGCTTCCGCACTGTCAAGAAACCTGAAAAGACTCTGGCATAACAACTTGAGACTATGTACCCTCCGCCCGATATCCCTCAATAATCAAGATAAGGTGGAAAACGCCAAATCAAGCCTTTCGGGCAGTGTCAAGAAGCTTTGCTAAATGAGAAAATTTGAGGTAAATTTACGCCGCTACCTCTAGCCCTTGAAATTTGCGCCTTAAAGCGGGCTAACTTCCATTTATGATATGAGTTAGCTTAAACACTACAAAGGCATCTTAAACAACGCGCTAGATGCCTCTAATTGAACGCTGACTGAGATGGTGGGTGAGTGCTTTTTTAATGTCCCCCTACCCAGTCTCCCGCTCCGGGGTACTCCGTCAAGGGCCCTAGAAATTCTACTCGCTAAGCTTTCAGGCGATTCTGAGCCTGTTTTTTGGCTCCTAAACTTCTGGCTCGCCTGAAAGCTAAGCTCGTCACGAATTTCTCTTTCCACCCTTGACTGAGCCTCCCCCCTCCGCTGGGTGAAGATGGGGGGGACATCAAAAAATATTAAAAATCCTCTAAAGTTTTATCGCTGACCCCCGCTCGCTCGTCTCCAAGCATTTCCTGTTCAGCCTGTCTACGTGCCTTCTGTTTGGCAAATATTTCTTTTCGTGCTTCGTCGAGAAATGAACTCTGGGCAGGATATTCGGGAACTATCACCACAGAGTCTGGCAAAGGTAATCTTCCTTCGTTCTGGTCCATATACCGCGCTACTTCCAGTATTTTGTCCACCAATGCCACTGGCAGTCTTACCAGTTTTGTCCGCCCATGTTTCCAGCGGCTTCCTCCCCCAGCTCCTGGTCTTGCTCCACCATGTCCTGTTTTATTTTTCTTCATCTCAGATTTAATTAGTGTTACACCTTCAAAAATGCCTGTAGTTTATTATTCATAACTCTTTTAGCTTTTTTACCTTCTTTTTTTTGATTTTGAATTTAATTAGTGTTACACCTTCAAAAATGGCTGTAGTTTATTATTCATAGCTCTTTTAGCTTTTTTACTTTCTTTTTTTTGGGGTTTGTAAACCGGGTATCACTCAGACCCGGTTCCTCACGGCACGTGGCCGGGGGGGGGAGGCCACAATCAGCTAACCCCCCCCGGCCCACGCCCTTATTTTTTTCCTCCTCAGTCAAATTTATTTGAGGGAATTAGCATTAGTTAATTCCTCCTATCAAGTTGGTTTTAGCCTCTTCCATTAATTGCCATGCTTCTTGGAAATTACGATCAAGTTTGGCAAGACTTGCTGGTACAAAATCGTAGTAAGCATCTAGTAAAAGAGCTGCCTCAATTCGAGGAAAATCATCAAAGTTTTCAGAACGAGTTAAATGATGCTCCAAAGAGTAAAGAAAAATTTCTCGCCGACGAGCTTGACTAATCTCATCTATGCTTACAGAAATCAATTCAAAAATTTGGTTAAACGTTTTCAGGTCAATGAGAATTTTCTCCTCTGACTCCGCACACGTTAAGTCTTGCGATCGCCCGTCAGGACTATCCTCTGTCAATGTCATAATTTTTAAGCTCCAAACGTTCTCAGCTAACGATTTGGGGAAGCCGTGACTTGTTCGGTGTTTCCAGCACCGAGCAGTCGCGCCTGCATCTTCCTTAATTTTTTACGATCGCAGATTCATAGGAATCTGTCAAGTCATCTCTGTAAACTTTTATTGGCTGAGATTTCCCAAATTTCTAAAATAGCTCTCAGCTCTAATAAATGAATTTTTAATTTTCTACACCTGACTCAAAAGTAACCAAAAATTTTTGTCGTGTTATAATCAATATTAAACTATTAAATAAATAAAAAATACCTCAGAATTAACCAAAGTATTTTTATTTTCCCATATCAAATATTTTTAACAACTAAAAATACTCATTTTTTAATTAGGAAGATTAATGGCACCTACCCAAGCAATACCAATTATATCGTCATCAATACCACACTGTTTTAAACAATCCCAAAGATTTTCCAAAAATATATGTGGAACTGGAACAGAACTTAAATATTTTGGAACGTCTTCAGTTAAAAATTCAGTTTTTTCTTTCATAGTTTTTTCTGTACAATCATTATTTATTAAATATTTCTCTCGAAACATCTTACAAACTAATTGCCGAAGTAAAAGGTAATAGTGTAGATAACTTTTTTCTGGATGTAAAAAATCTTCTTTTTCTGGAGTAAGAATATATATAACACCTAGAAATTTATTATAAATTTCCTCAATAGAAGTACAATCTAGAAGCTTTACCATAATAGACTGTTGGCTTAGTTCACAGTCCCATCTTTTACAAAGTTCTTTTGCTATCTCTATTTTATTCTTAATAATTAAATTCCGAAAGTCTGTTCTGTCTTTGATAATCATTGTTGGTCACCTGTAAAAACAAAATTTACTTTTTAAGTGTATCATTTTTTAAATCAATTGGCAATAACACAATATGCAACCACTTTAGTCAACCACTTATGGAAATAGAAGAGAACTGGTTAGGGAACTGCTTTAAGCAACCCACGCAAGTTACCTAAGACATTATGCAACCGCTTTAGGCAAGCGCTTATGGTAATGGTATGTTACCGCTTATGGTAATGGTATGTTACTACCTATGGTAATGTCTTACAGTATATGACAATAGTGTCTTACATCTTACAGCAACAATGTCTTACAGCAACAATGTAAGACATTGTATGACAACAATGTCTTACATTGTATGACAACAATGTCTTACAGTTTATGGTAACAATGTCTTACAGTTTATGGTAAGAATGTCTTACAGCTTACCCTAACAGTGTCTTATAAATTAGGGCAATGATATGTGATAAAGTATGTAGGAATTTTTAGGTTATTTAAAATTGCTGTTTACACTATCTACACCTATGAAATTTGAACATAGAGGGGAAACAGTTGAATTACTTTTGGTTGGCATTCACCATCCAAATCACCCAGACAAAATATGGGAAGAAGCTAGAGCAATTTGGAAAGTGGTTATCAATGGCAAGGAAAATTCTGGCACCAGGTCTGGCAATCGCGATGAAGTTGTCGCAGACATCAAACGGGGAATAGATTGGCTTATAGATGACCCCGATATGAAAAACATTTTTTAGTGTTTACACGCTATCTACTCATGGATATAGTATCACTCCCCAAGCAACCCCTATTTCATCATCCGTAAATTTAAGCTCTTTTAAAATTTCCCAAAGATTGTTAAAAAATAACTGCGTGTCTTTCCAAGAATCTAAATGTTTTGGAACTTCACTATATAAAAATGATGGATTATTTTCTACCGTATTTAAGTCAATAGAAGTTTGTTGTAAGGACTTATTAAGCATTCTAGTAGACTTAGGCGCGAATACGCCTCCTATTTGCATCAACCCTTCAAGGCTTTTCCTTGGTAAGTCCACTTGAAGGGTTTAGCCATGGTGCGATTGAAATAATCAATGAAATCAAGGATGCGGTTTTTCAACTTCG
>DASVUU010000798.1:0-7279 GCA_036386935.1 Cytophagaceae bacterium
AGGACCAGGCCTAAACAAGGCATTCATAGCAATCAAGTCTTCAATATTTGTAGGCTTCAGATCCTTCAAATACATTCTCATTCCGTCAGACTCAAATTGAAAAGTCCCGACCGTATCGCCTTTCTGGTATAGGGCGTACGTCTTGCTATCCTCTAGCGGGATCTCATCTATATCTATGTCTACATTGTAGTTCTTCTTTATCAGAATAAGCGCATCCCTAATGATGGTTAAGGTTTTCAAACCAAGAAAGTCCATCTTCAGCATTCCAGCCGATTCGATCACCTTTCCGTCAAACTGCGTTACCAGTAGGTCAGACTCTTTCGAAGTAGAAACGGGAATGAAATCTGTGATGTCCGAAGGAGCGATGATGATACCTGCTGCGTGTATACCTGTATTTCTAACGGATCCTTCTAGTACCTCAGCTAGTTGTAAAGTCCGACCTTTCAAATCGTCCTTATTCTTAAGGTCTTTCAGTTCACTCACCTCCGAGTATGCCTTGCTCAAAGTTATTCCTGGAACCTCTGGAACGAGCTTCGCCAAATAGTTAGCATCCGACAACGGCAAATCTAACGTCCTAGCTACATCTTTTATAGAGGAGCGGGCAGCCATCGTACCAAAAGTGATGATTTGTGCTACCTGATTTTTGCCATATTTATCAACGACATAGTCAATTACTTTTTGCCTTCCTTCGTCGTCAAAGTCAATGTCAATATCGGGCATGGACACCCGCTCAGGATTTAGGAATCTCTCAAAGAGTAGCTTATATTTTATAGGGTCGATGTTGGTAATGCCAATACAGTAAGCAACCGCAGAACCAGCAGCTGATCCCCGTCCGGGTCCCACGGCCACTCCCAATGTTTTTCCAGCTGCGATGAAATCCTGCACTATGAGGAAATACCCGGCAAAACCCATCGTCTTGATGATACTTAGCTCGTAGGTGAGACGCTCTTCGATGTCCGCAGAAATTTCCTTGTACCGTTTAACAGCACCTGTAAACGTAAGTGATTTTAAATAGTCATCTTCCGAGGCAAACCCTGGTGGTAAGGTAAAGTTCGGTAGGAGAATATCCCTTTGTAGTTTGGGAGGAGTTATTTTATCTACAATTTCCTGGGTATTATCAAGCGCAAAAGGAACGTCTTTGAACAACTCAAGCATTTCATCTTTTGTCTTTAGAAAAAATTGATCGTTAGGAAAACCAAATCTATAACCCTTTCCGTCACCTATAGGAGTTCCTTGCAGCTCTCCTGTATTCACACAAAGTAATATGTCATGCGCATTGTAGTCTTTTTGGTCTACGTAGTGAGAGTCATTAGAACAAATCACCTTCACATTGTATTTGAGCGCGAACTTCATTAAAACCTCATTGACTCGATCTTGCTCCGGCATATTATGCCTTTGCAATTCTATGTAGTAGTCCTCCCCGAAAAGATCCAACCACCACCTGAAGATTTTATCAGCCTCCTGCTCACTCTTATTTAAAATAGCCTGTGGCACCTCGGCACCTATACAACAAGTCGTTGCGATAAGTCCTCTGTGGTACTTTAATATCAATTCCTTATCGATCCTCGGCCATTTGCTGTAAAGCCCTTCTATATACCCAAGAGAGCAGAGCTTCGATAGGTTCTTATACCCATCCTGGTCCTTCGCCAACAGCAATTGATGATGCCTGACATCTTTATTTTCCTTATTGAATTGCTGCTTGTGCCTATCCTCAACCATATAAAATTCACAACCAACGATAGGCTTGATGTTATACTTATTTGCCTCAGCTACGAAGTTAAAAGCCGCAAACATATTGCCATGGTCAGTCATTGCAATCGCCTTCATACCGCTAGCTTGAGCCTTTTTCATTAAGCCAGAAATGCTGGCAGCGCCGTCAAGCAAGGAATATTGAGTATGAACGTGAAGGTGTGAGAATTCTGGCATATTGGAATAAATAGGAAAGTCTACATCAAAATTACCAAATCGATGCGACCGATCACATTTAAAAAATGATTTTTAGTAATTAACAATTTTTCCCCAGCAAAAATTTCTTATACACATTGTCTAGGAAGGAAATGTTTTGGGCCTGCCCTCCGCTAAAAAGCGGGAGGTCGTGCTGTCCGCTGCTACTCCTCGCCTACTTGAGTCGGCTGGTGGGGTATCCGCTTCCATCACTCAGGCAAATTTATTCACATCATTATTTGTTAGTAAGAAAGGATTTGTATTCTAAGTAAATTGCATAAAATCTTGCCTTTTGAGTATTACCAAAGAAACCATTGATAAAGTAAGGGAAGCAGCCGATATTGTTGAGGTTGTTGGCGACTTCGTGTCTTTGAAGAAAAGAGGACAGAATTATACCGCATGTTGCCCCTTTCATCAAGAAAAGACCCCTTCATTTAGTGTACATGCTGCCAAAGGCATTTATAAATGCTTTGGTTGCGGAAAGGCAGGAGACTCTATCCAATTTATCATGGATATTGAGAGTCTGGCCTATATTGAAGCAATCAAATTTTTAGGCGCTAAATACGGGATTGAAGTTGAGGAAACCGTTCTTGACGATGCCGGTCAGGTCAGACAAAGCGAAAGAGATAGTTTATACATCGTTCTTAATTTCGCCAAGAATTACTTCAAAGACCTATTATTAAAGCATGATGAAGGTCAATCCATTGGATATACCTATTTCAAAGAAAGAGGCTTTTCAGAAGAGACCATCTCGAAATTTGATTTAGGGTATAGTTTAGGAGAGTGGGAGGGGTTTACCCAAGTAGCTTTAAAAGCTGGCTACTCAGCGGACATTTTAGAGAAGGCAGGTCTAATACTACAACGGGAAAATCCTGCCGATGCGCGGAGTAAGTATTATGACAGGTTCCGAGGTAGAGTTATTTTCCCTATCCATAATCTGTCGGGTAAGGTAATCGCCTTTGGAGCCCGGATACTTAAAGCAGAAAGGAATCAACCCAAGTATGTAAATTCTCCAGAGACAGAAGTTTACCATAAAGGCAATGTACTTTATGGCATTCATCAAGCGAAGCAAATGATTCGTCAAGAAGACGAATGCTACCTTGTAGAAGGTTATACAGACGTTATCTCCTTGCACCAAGCAGGTGTGCAAAATGTAGTCGCGTCCTCAGGAACTGCATTAACAGAAGAGCAAATTAAGCTTGTTTCAAGATTTACCCCGAACGTCACCGTCCTATATGATGGAGATGCTGCGGGAATCAAGGCCTCCGTGCGGGGAATCGACTTGATCCTAGAAGCGGGGCTAAATGTACATATAGTACTTTTCCCAGATGGGGAGGATCCGGACAGTTACAGTAAGAAAGTTGGTGCGTCGAACTTCAAAGAATTTATTAAAGCCAACCGTGCGGACTTCATAACTTTCAAGACGAAATTATTTCTAACGGAAGCCCAAAATGATCCCTTAAAAAAGGCCGAAGTAATCAGGGAGATCATCAGTACGATTGCTAAGATTCCAGATGCCATTAAGCGAAGTGTATTTATCAAAGAATGCAGCAAGCTGTTGGAAGTGGATGAGCAAATCTTAATTTCCGAGAACAACAAAATTCGCTTAAACAAAGGAAAGGAAGAATCTAAGAAGCCCGCTCCGACGCCGGTTGCTGAGGATGTCGAAGAAGTTCCCACTCAGGATGAAATCTCACAAAATATCATTCAATGGCAAGAGCGAGAAATCGTAAGGTTATTGATTGAATATGCCTCAGACAATATAGACGAGCAAACCTCTGTAAATTCATACCTTCTCTCGGAAGTAGAAGACATTGATTTTAAGACTCCAGTCTATAAAAAAATCGTAGATCTCTTAAGGGTAGAAAAGTCTGCCGGAAGATCGGTCACGGACAGTTTCTTCATTGGACATGAGGATGCGGAAATAAGAAAAGAAGCCATTGATCTTATATCGTCAAAATACGAATTAAGTACAAATTGGGAGAAATTCAAAATTTACGTTGCCCGGGAAAAGGACAATCTTGGCCAGGCTATATTCACGACGATCTTAAGGTTGAAATGGCGAAATATCCAATCTATGATCAAGGAAAATCAAGAGCATCTGCAAGACTCCCCCTCTGTAGAAGAGATGGAAACTTGCCTAAAAATGCACATGAAACTGAAAGAAGCGGAGAAAGAGATAGCAACTTTGTTGGGGAATGTGGTGTCAAGGTAAATTAATCACCCTTGATAAATTCTCCATCTCCTTCATCCTTGAAAACCTTCTGAGGAGGGTTTCCGAAGTAGTGGACATTGCCAATATTTTTTATATAGGCGTTTAGGGAACCATTGCTATAAACGAAGCAATCAGCCTGAGTATCAGAAAGGAGTTCAAATTGGTTAGTGATTAGATTCCTAGTGTCCAAAACCCCGTAAGCCGTGGAACTAAGGTTATATAGGTTTGCTTTGACAAAGCCAGACGTGCCATTGATTACCACATCGCCCAAACCATTAATATCAATATCTGTACCTACCACCTCGACGTCTAATTTGATATTGCCTGGGCTAAATTGGTGAATGATTATCTCTTCCCATTTTAGAGTATTTTTTGACGTTATCTCACCAGACGAAGATTTATAGATTTCACAAGTCGAGGGGCTGCTGATATATACATTAATTGGAGTTTTGAAACTTCTGAGCCAATTACAGGTATTCTTGTTGCTGATTTTTATTGAATTATCAGAATCCTCTATTTCTATATTATCTATTAGATTTTCTCCAGCCTCAACTAGCACCGACTGAACCTTATCATAAGAAAACACAAGATTGATATTATCTTCTACATAAATCGTCCTGAACTTTTGGACCGAAATAGTTTTCTTCACTATTGTTCCAGTACCTTTCAGACAAGAACCTAAGTCATCTCCGCCACAAGAGGTTATAAGTGCCAGCAAAAATATTTTAATGTGAAGGTTCTTCAAGATTTTTAGGTAGGTAGTGATAAATAAGTAAGTTATAAAAAATTGAAAAGAATACAATTCCTTTTTGATTATCAAGAAAGCATTCTGAAAGCATTGCGACACAAAACATCAAAAGAAAAAAAGATAACAATAGCTTTCTCTCTTTTAGCGATTGGAAAAAGGGTTTGCCGAGGAGCATCAGGAATACAATGAGGCCAATTGTTCCAAAACATATGGCTGTCTGAAGATAATCATTATGAGCATCGTACGGCCAAATTATACCCCAAGTAAAATTATACTTAATATATTTTTTCTTCAGTTCAGCAATTGCGTCGCCAGTTCCAACACCAAAAACGGGATTTTCCTTTATCACCTCAATGGAGTATTTCCAAATTGACAATCTGAGGTTGGGACCCGTTTGTTCTACACTATTTCCGCTTTGAAGATTGGTATAGACGTCCTTTAGCAAATTTTTTGTCTTTGGTGTATTTGATATTAGAACGAAGATCGCCGCAATCAAAATTGATGAAAAAACTAATCCATTTAAAACTTTTTTCTTTAAAATCATCAGGTATATAGAGAAAATCGACACACATAAGATATAGTCAATTATGATCATCCTTGAGCCCGAAAGGATGATGAATACAGTAAAAACTGCGGTTGATAAAACCGCGAATATTTTAAAGGAAAGGTTAGTGAATATACCCTCATACCATAGGTAAAACAAAATAAAAATAGAGAATAAGAGATATAGAGAAAAATA
The DNA here is from genome assembly GCA_036386935.1 of Cytophagaceae bacterium. Taxonomy (GTDB): domain Bacteria; phylum Bacteroidota; class Bacteroidia; order Cytophagales; family Cytophagaceae; genus DASVUU01. Next base: position 5,647 of record DASVUU010000798.1, read on the forward strand.
TACTCTGTGAAAATTTATAAGGTTATTAATCGCTTGAAGAAAAAAATATTTATTATCTCCTTTTAGATACAATAATATTGATGCTAGTCCTAAGGCATAAATGCAGCAAAAAAAACAGCAAACCGTAAAGACAACTAGTAGTCGGTACACTTCTCTTTTTTCGATGGAGATAGTACTTAAAATTAATGGAAATATGAGAAAAGACAATCTTTTTTCAAGGGAGAAAGTTCCTGCTCTTAAATCTTCAGAATAAAGCAAGCCAAGTATATGGATGAAGTAAAATAATATTGACAGTTGTAAAAATATATTTGCCTTAAACACTTTTGGTAGGCTCTTAAAATTGCCCTTCAAAAGCCAAATAGCTCCAAGTATGATGATTGATATGCTGCTAATTTTAACAGAAAGGAAGAGGGAGATTATTATGAAGAATAGCACATAGAAATAGATCGAGGATAATCTTTGTTCTTTCTCTTTTATCGTGAACGTCATGATGTCTTTAAGGGCCAATTCTTTACAATCTAACTTAAACTCTCATCCCAAACCCGAGTAGGGCATGGATTTTTTCTAAATGAGAATTTATGCAGTTCAACCAGGTATACTCTAACACTTTCTTGTAGCCTTTTAGTATCAATTGGTTTTTCAATGACACATCTGTTAAGGTATTTAAAAGGCGTCTTGCTATATCTTCTGGTTCGGTAGGATCGAAGTATACACTAGCTTCTCCACAAACCTCCGGTATACTGGTGCTATTCGAGACAGCGGTTGGCACGCCACATGCCATCGCTTCCAACGGTGGGAACCCAAACCCTTCGTATAAAGATGGAAAGCAAAATATAGAAGCTGCGGAATATATGATTGGTAAGTCTTCTTTGTCAGCAAATCCGGTAAAAATAACGTCCTCGGCCAAGTTATATGCCTTTATTACCTCTTCCAGACCGCTGTCGCCCGTGATGAACCCATCTTTTTTACCTACAATAACTAATTTATGGTTTGATTTATTCTCCTTCATAATACTTAAAGCTATCAAAAGATTTTTCAGGTTTTTATGAGGTTTTACATTGCCAACAAATAGAATATAATTTTGTGGAAGTCTATATCGTTTTCTAACGGTATCATTTTTTTTTAAATCATCGTTTCTTCTAAAATAGTTAAGATCGATTCCCAACTTGATCGTGTGAACTTTTTTTTCGTCGACCCTCGTATATTTAACAATTTCCTTTTTTGAATATTCAGAGATTGTGAAGATCAAAGAGGATTTTGTTACAGCGCGGTTGAGTATAACCTTTGTATAAATTCTTTTGGCAATCGAAAGCTCCTTTAAATGGGCATAATGGAACATATCCATTATAGTTACAATTCGTTTCTTTGCCTTAATTGGGAATAAGGGAATATTTATGTGAGGGGTCCAAAAGATATCACAGGAAGGAATCAACTTGGGCAACTGAATTTGTTCTGTAATAGAATATATGGGGGCTGTACAATTTATTATTTGAATGTTATCGATTAGCGATTTTTGAAAAACATTTTTTATTTCATTACTATTCCCGATAAGGATCAAATCATATTCATTAGATAGAGAGGGTATTATATTTTTAATATAGGTGCCGATACCTGATGAATTAATCATTCTCGC
>DASVUU010000799.1:0-3752 GCA_036386935.1 Cytophagaceae bacterium
GCCGCGCTTGATGTCGTGTACGCAAGGATGAAAGAAATTGGGGCTCAAGAATTTGTGGCCGTTATACATGACTTTATAAATGATAGAAAGTCTGTTTTAGATCAAATAAACAGGCAGATTGACAGGCTTGATGAGTACAAAAAATTAAATAATAACCTAGATGCGGTAAACTTAGAATGGAAGTTCCTAAGTAGCAGCCGTAAGATAGACAAAATTATAGGCGAACTAAATAATTTCAGGACAGCACTATTTGACCAAACGGACTGCGGCCTCACGGCCAAGGAACTTTATCTCACTTCAGATCCCGAGAGGAAATATATCTCACTAAAAAATCAATTAAATTTTTTCAAACGTGAGCAGATAGAAGATTTCCCAGCAAAAATAAGGCGATATTGTCTATTCCCGCAACATATCCATGGTGATGACTACCCGTGGGTTAATCGCAAGTCTTTTAAAAGTTTTATCCCTAATGATAAAAAGGAATTAGTGAAGATCATTTCGGAAATACCTGCCGAAATTAACCAATTCAACACCAAGCTTCGAAGCCTCATATCTCTCAACTTGAAGCTTGATCAACTTGAACAAATACTTACACATCGAGAACACATAGACATTTTTTTAAAGGGTTTAGAAAACCCTGAATCATTCCAAAGATTTCAACAGTCATTAAAGCTTAGCATCAATTACCAAAAATTATTTGAGTTAGAAAGAGAGCTGGCATCCACTACGCAAGGAGTGGCTGTCGAAAACAGTATTCCAGGCTCGCAGTTGCAGAGTGTCAAGGTCTTTGTAGCAGAAGCTTCTGAGGCAAGGAAAAGTCCTTTTAGGTGGATCTTATGGAAGTTATTTTCAAAGAATAAGCGGGTAATTTATGAGCTATTTCAGCATAACAGACTCACTCTAGACATTGAAGGATTCACCCTTTTGAATGAAAGAATAGAAAAGCGAATAAAATATGAAAAGATTGTAAAAAAAGTAAAAGCGATAAAAGGCGTAGGGGATTTCACCCAGACTTACAACAGCAACCTTATCGACCAATGGTTTTTAGCTTACCATGATGCTTTAAATAGTAAGGAAGTTCTGGAAAGAATTAGTTTCGTAAATGAATATTTGGAAATTCATTCAATACCTTATGAGGAGCTTAAAAACACTCTTAGTAAAATTTTACAGGTTTTGGAGCCATTGCCTTTATTAAAGAAAAGGTGGATGCAGTATCTAACGGTAGACCAAATAGAAAAGCTGGCCGCTGAGCCAAATTATCCTATTGACCTTTCCGAAAAGATATCTCAGGACTTTAATACCTTAGTAGAATTTGACAAATATATTGCTACTCTTCAGGAGTATGAAATTCAGGTGCTGAAGTTGATATATGAAGCTGCCAGCGTAAAAAACGGGGAATCTCTTACTAGCTTATTCGACAATAGCATTAGGCTTGAATGGTTGTACTTTCTTGAAGCCAAATACACCTGTTTGACACTCGCCTCCAGTGGCGCGATAGACTTACTCGAAGATGACCTTTTGAAGGACTTGTCAATCAAGCAAACTGTTTGTAAGGAAATTTTATTAATGAGGCTCAGAGAGCAGTGCTATAAAGAGATTACTTATAATCGACTCAATAATATGGTGACCTACCGAGAGCTAAATCACCAGGCAACTAAAAAGAAAAAAATTTGGCCTCTAAGAAAAATCTTTGGTGCTTTCCATCAAGAGTTGTTCAATCTTGTACCTTGTTGGATGGCGTCACCTGATTCTGTATCTGCAATGTTCCCATTAGACACGGTTTTTGATTTAGTAATTTTTGATGAAGCGTCGCAATGCTATGCCGAACGTGCTATACCCGCAATTTACCGTGCCTCACAGGTGATCATAACTGGCGATGATAAGCAACTAGGGCCAAGCGACCTGTATCAGGCTAGGTGGGAGGAGGAGGACGATGATAACACGGATTTGGAGTTGGACTCGATCCTTTCATTAGGGGAAAAATATCTGAAATCTGTACTTCTTACTGGTCATTATCGAAGTCGACATCCTGAACTAATAGAATTTTCTAACTATACATTTTACAAAAGCAAACTTCAAACTATACCTGAATACAATAGCTTTATAAAAAATGATCCACCAATTAAATATATAAAAATAGATGGTATATGGAACGAAGGCATCAATACAGAAGAAGCACAGGAGGTTGTAGCGCTTACAATAAGACTCATCAAAGACGGCAAGCAGAGTATTGGAATAGTATGTTTTAACTACAAGCAAGCCTGGCATATTAACGACATGCTAGAGAAGGAAATTGCTGACGTCTCAATGACCGTACCTCCTACCCTCTTTATAAAAAATATTGAAAACGTGCAGGGAGACGAACGGGACATAATCATTTTTTCTGTAGGGTATGCACCCGATTTGAAAGGCAAATTTGTGATGAATTTTGGAAGTCTGAATGCAAGTTATGGAGAGAATAGGTTGAACGTGGCCATCACTAGAGCAAGGGATAGAATTTACCTCATTAGCAGCATCATACCAGCTCAGCTGCATGTTGACAGCTCATTAAACGTTGGACCTAAACTATTCAAGGCATTCCTAGAATATGCCTGGGAGGTTTCTGAAGGCCGGTTCATTTACAAGATTGTAGAAACAAGAAAGAGCAACCATATCTCCCTAGCAGATAAGTTATGCTCACAAATTCCCACTTTAGGTTTAACAAAATATCTACCTTTTGGAGACCTTACAGTAACACACAACCGTCAAACAACCGGCATGATACTTACGGATGATGACCAATATCATTCAGCCGCATCACCTAAAGAGCCTCATGCATTTCAAATCCATAATTTAGAAAAAAAGCATTGGCGATTTCAGAGGGTTTATAGCAGGAATTTTTGGATCGACCGTAAGAAGCTTGGGTCAGATTTATACGGTTTTTTCAAAAACTTACCAGATGCTTAAGCTTAAGCTTTTCTCGATTTACATTTTTATTAAAACAGTTTTGTGCCCTTGTCACAATACTGCGCCTTCTTTGTCGTCCGAGCTTGCTAGGCACTCCACCATCAAAAAAGCAGGGAGGCTCTCAAAAGAAATCAATGAAAGCTCCGGCCTTATTGCTCTGGATTCTTCCACCTTTCTAACACATAATGACGGAGGAGGAAAAGCAGAATTATATAAAGTAAATGCAAATGGAAAAATGTTGGAAACCTACAAACTTTCCAACACCAACACTGATTGGGAGGAGATCACTCGAAATCAAAGTGGACAGTTTTTTATAGGTGATTTTGGGAACAATAGCAATGTAAGAAAGGATCTTTGTATTTATAAAATAAACAATCACCTTGACAGTATTCTACAGAAGATAAACTTTCAATTTGAGGATCAGGTAGCATTTCCGCCAAAGCGAAGAGAGCGGAACTTTGATTGTGAAGCGTTTTTCGCCATTGGCGATAGTCTTTTTCTTTTTAGTAAAAACAGAAGCAAAGAAAAGGTAAAGGTATACGTATTGGACCAATACGGAGTGCAACAGACAGCGCGTGTTAATCAAACGTTAGATCTAAAAGGAATGGTTACCGGATGTTCTTACAGTGCAGCAACTAACGTTTGCGCCATCCTAACATATGGCGAAGTTCTCTTTTATAAACTTGAATGCACCAATGGAACAATAAAATTTAGATATATCGATTGTCGTAAATTCCCTGGGAGTGGCCAGTCTGAAGCAATTTCGTTTGTCAACGATAGTCTCTTAGCGATTACCAATGAAGGGA
>DASVUU010000800.1:0-3770 GCA_036386935.1 Cytophagaceae bacterium
TTGTTTATAACTCCCACCATAAACTCTAACGGATAATAAGCCTTTAAGAAGAGACTTTGGTAGCTTTCTACGGCAAAGCTTGCAGAGTGAGCCTTAGAAAAAGAGTATCCTGAAAAGCTTTCTATTTGCCGCCAGACCTCCTGGGCGACATCCTTGGCATACCCCGCTTTTTCACAGTTGTCAAAATATTTTTTTTCCAGAATTTGAAACGCACTTTTCGATCTTAACTTCCCTGACATACCCCGCCTGATGATATCAGCTTCCGCCAAGTTTAATTTCCCAAAATGATGCACTACTTTGATCACATCTTCCTGATAAACCATTACCCCGTAGGTCTCCTTCATCAATTCCTCCATTTTCGGATGGATGTATTCAAATTTATCGGGATTGTGATGGCGGTAGATGTATTCCCTCATCATCCCGGAGCTAGCCACTCCTGGCCTTATAATCGAACTTGCTGCCACAAGTACAGAATAGGTTTCACACGTTAGCTTGCCCAGTAGCATACGCATGGAGGGCGACTCCACGTAGAAACATCCCATAGTTCTACCCGTCTTCAAAAGGGCAGAAATCTTAGGGTCTATCATCAAAGATTCAAAATTGTTTACCGAAACTTCCTCATTTCTATTCTCTTTAATTAAGGTTACCGTATCCTTAATGTGTCCCAATCCCCGCTGACTCAATATGTCAAATTTGAAAATTCTTAGATCTTCCGCTTCCCACATATTGAAGTGCGTTGTAGCAAAGTCCTTGGGAGGATGGGATGTAGCGGTGTAGCAGTAAATTGGTTTTTCGCTTATTAAAATTCCACCGGCGTGGATTGATAGATTTTTGGGGAAATCCTTTATTAATTCTGCGTACTTAAATATCGCTTTAGTGATGCGGTCTCTATCTCTATTCTGTTCTGTATTTTGAAGAATACCTTCAATTTCCCGTTTGGGTAATCCAAAGACCTTTCCAAGTTCCCTTACTATTGACCTGCCCTGAAAAGTCGTATAAGTTGCAAGTAGTGCAGTGTAGTCAGACCCGTATTTTTCGAAAATGTATTTGATAATCTCATCCCTGTCTTTCCACGAGAAATCGATGTCGAAATCTGGCGGCGAGCTTCTATACATATTTAAAAATCTCTCAAAATAGAGGTCTAGCGAGATCGGGTCTACATCAGTGATACCTAAGCAATATGAAACCAAACTATTGGCGCCACTTCCTCTCCCGACATAGGCGAAACCACGTTTTGTTGCAAAATTTATAATGTCATAGTTAATAAGAAAGTAGGCTTCGAAATTCAACTTTCTAATTACTGTAAGTTCTTTTTCTGCACGAACATTTGCTTCCTCTCTTTTTCTATGGCAGGCGTATCTTTTATTTAGACCGTTGAATGTTAAGTTTCGTAACGTATCAATGTCTTCTTTCAAAGTGTTCCCAAATGTTTTCTTATTTTTTTCGCTTTGCAAGTCGGCAATAAATTCGCTGTTTTCGATAATATAATTTGCATTCTCTATAAGCTGAGGATATTTTTTGCACCTTTCCTTTACGACGTTACAAGGAAGCATATACTCATCCTGGCCACATATATCCTCTGGCAAAAGTTTGCTAACCAAAGTATTTAGATCAATTGCTCTAAGTAACTTATGTACGTTGTAACCAGTTTTGTTTTTGAAGGTGATAGGATGGAGGAGGACTAACTTTTTTAAATAGGTTTGATTGTTGAAATTGAACAATTTATTCAGACAGGACGGTCTTATGCCGAGGTATTCATGTTCTGCTAGTTGTAAATTAAAATCCTTTTTCCATTCATAAATTACAAAAGCATTTTCAAAAGCCGGAGCTATTTGGGGAAATGGTTTATGCGTAAGATTGTACTCAGAAAGAAACCTGTTGATTTCTTCAAAACCACGGTTGTTTTTTGCAACAGCAATATACAGCAATTGATTTTCGAGTCGAAACTCTATTCCCAAGGAAAAGTCTAGCTTGTACTCATCCCTTCTTAGACTACAATGTTTCGCAAATTCAATCCATCCGCAGGTATTATTTATTTGTGTTAATATAAGTTTAACCACGCCGTTTTCTTTTGCACATTCAAACAATTCCTCTGGCGTCAGTGTGCCATATTTGAAACTGTAGTAGGTGTGGCAATTGATATACATGAATATAGTTATCCGTTAAATAAATATTAAAAGGTGGTCATTCAAGTGGCGGCTCTAGTCGAGCCAGCTTTTCTCAGGGTAGCTGACTTCCCGCTCTTTGAGCCAGGCAAAGGGTATGCTTAACTATTGCTTCGTATACCTCAATCTTGTCAATTCAGAGGTATCAGGTTTCAGCTTGGAATCTAGACCTGCACCAACAGCACGGTTTATTTTGTCGAATCCATATTTATTTTTAATGAGGTCCATTGCCTGACAAAGGTTTATTGCCTCTTCGGTATCATTAAAAAGGCTGATCTGATGATTTCCATGAACAAGGTTGCTGAGTCTTACTCCTATCAATCGTATTAGCATTCTTTTGTCATACAACTTATCAAACAGTTCTAAAGCCTTTGGTATTAAAACGTTGTCGGAGGAAGTATAGGAGATTTGTGACTGTTTTGTAAGCGTATCAAAATTTGAATATCTTATCTTAACCGTTATACTAGAGGCCATTTTTTGTTCCGATCTCAATTTAAACGCTATTTCCTCTACCATGTAACACATCAAAGATTTGAGCATTTTTATGTCAATAGTATCTTGACTAAAAGTATTTTCAGTAGAGATAGATTTTCTTTCGGAAAAGGGAACCACCGGGGTATCATCAATGGCATTGGCTCGTCGCCACAATTCTATCCCATTTTTTCCTAATAAATTTTGTAACAGATCTATCGGCATCTCCCTTAGAGTGCCCACTCTATCTATGCCCATACTTGTCAAGAGAGAAGCAGTTTTAGAGCCTATCATTGGAATTTTTGTAATAGGCAAGGGTGCTAAAAATGCTTTTTCTGTTCCTCGTTCGACGTGCCGTGAGTTATTAGGCTTAGCAATGCCGGTGGCTACCTTCGAAACCATTTTATTGACGGAAAGTCCGAAAGAGATAGGTAAGCCAGTTTCTGTTATGATTCTCTGTCTTAATTCCGAGCCCCACTTGAAGCATCCAAAATATTTATCCATTCCACTAGCGTCTATATAAAATTCATCAATGGAGGATTTCTCAAAAAGAGGGGAGGAGTCCTTAATCACCTCAGTGACCAGTTGGGAATATTTACTGTACTGTTCCATGTCCCCGGAAATAACCATCAACTGTGGGCAAAGCTGCTTCGCCAGCTTTACAGGCATAGCGGATCTGACGCCAAATTTTCTTGCCTCATAGCTACATGAAGCAATAACACCTCTATCCCCCGTGCCGCCAATTGCTATTGCCTTTCCCTTTAACTTCGAGTTTCTTAAACATTCAACCGAAACAAAAAATGAGTCTAAGTCCATGTGAATAATATTTCTTTCCATGTTTTGGTCTTTACAATTTTAATATTATATTTGACTTGCAAGTAGTCAATATTTAGACTGTAATGTAGTCATTAACGTTGTTTTGTCAAATGTTGTTTAGAAAAAAAGAATATGTTTTTTAGCACTAACTTAAAATTCCTAAGGCAGCTTAGAAAGAAATCACAGGAAGAAGTCGCAGTATTGATAGGGGTTCCACGAACAACGCTTAATAATTACGAGAACGGTACTACCCCCGGTCAGTTGCAGAAAATAATGGATCTTGCCGATTTATTCGAAGTGTCAATTGATATGCTTTTA
>DASVUU010000801.1:0-3194 GCA_036386935.1 Cytophagaceae bacterium
GCTTTCTATTTTATTGGTCTTTATATGCATAGGCTATAGGTATTTTCAAAAAATAAAGTTTTATAAATCTCTGTACTTGGCGGCCACAATTGCCGTTGCTTTGCTTTTAGTCGTAACCGGACATCAGGGTGGCTCGCTCACGCATGGTTCTGAATATTTGGCTCTGTCTCATTTAAACCCAGCGATGGAACCGACCAAGAAGGTTATAACAGACATAAACCGAGCAGTGGTTTATGAAGACCTGGTTCAACCTATCATAAATCAACGATGCGTTTCTTGTCATTCTAACGGTAAAAAAAAGGGTGGTTTGTTGTTAGATTCCTATGCTCACCTTTTACTAGGTGGTGAAAGTGGAAAGGCTATCGTTAAGGGAAACTCCAAGGAGAGTGAATTTATAAAACTAGTGACTTTAAATCCAGGCGAAGAGAGGGCAATGCCTCCCAAAGGTAAGACCCCATTGACAAAAGAAGAACTCGCTATTATAAAGTGGTGGATAGACACTGGCGCTGACGAGAAAAAGACAGTGGCCCAGCTAAAGGCTAGCCCTGAGATGATAGTGACTCTCACAAGTGTCTCAAAAAATGACACACAGCCTTCTGACGAAAATACTTCAGTCAATTTACCTGAGGTTGCCTCAATACTGCCGGAAAAGATTGATGAAATTTCCTCATTAGGCTTGACTGTCGTCAAGATGACTCCAAATTCTAATTTGCTCGATGTTCGGAGTATCATTCAAAAAAAAGACTGGAATGACTCCAAGACAGAGAAATTGGTACAGATAAAAGACCAAGTTTACATTCTTGATCTATCCAATACAGCAATTACCAATAAGGCTTTGACGACAATCGGAACGTTCAAGATGCTACGAAAGCTGGATTTAAATGGCAACAACATTTCTGATGAAAACTTCGCTGCACTTAAAGGGCTACAACAGTTGGAATATTTAAATATTTATAATACTCAGATATCGGACCAATCAATCCCAACCGTGAGCTCCTTCAAAAATTTGAAAAAATTATATCTATGGAAATCTAAAATATCTGCGCAAGGAATTGAGGCTCTTAAAAAGGCACTTCCAAACACAGATATAGTGGGTGGTGAAGAAAATAAAAATACATAATTGAATAAATACGGTTTTATGAAAAGTACTCTTGTCCAGAGTCTCATTGTACTTATAGCCTCAATTTTTGCTAGCTGCTCTTCCTATCCGGAAGCAGAAGCCTTGTTGACGAGTAAAAAAGACAGTTTGCCAGATCAGGTAGATTACAATCTACACGTCCGACCGATACTTTCGGACAAATGTTTTAATTGCCATGGGCCCGATAAGAATAAACAAGAAGGAGGTTTAGCATTACACCTTTTCGAAGAGGCGACAAAGGATATAAAAGGACATAAAGCTATATCACCCGGCAACCTTAGTGAATCCGAGGCTATAAGAAGGATACTTTCAGAGGATTCCGAACTAAAGATGCCTTTGGTTAGCTCCAATTTAAGCCTGACGGATTTAGAAAAAGCAACGATTATAAAGTGGATAGACCAAGGAGCAAAATACAAGCCACATTGGGCATTTATTAAGCCGGAGCTTCCCACAGTTCCTGATGTGAAAGATGAAAAATGGCTAATAAATCCTATTGATAATTTCATCCTGTCGAAGCTTGAAAAAGAGAAAATTACCCCATCACCACGGGCCACCAAGGAGAAGCTCGCTAGACGGGTATCCATTGACTTGACTGGTTTGCCACCCAGCCTAAAACAGCTGGATGATTTCATAAATGACAAGTCGCCTAAAGCATATTCTAATTTTGTTGAAAAGCTTTTGAGTTCTCCTCAATACGGTGTCCGCATGGCCAATGAGTGGATGGATGTAGCGCGATATGCCGATTCTCACGGTTATCAGGACGACGGAGAGAGCGAAATGTGGCCTTGGAGGGATTGGGTAATCAGTGCCTTCAACAAAAACCTACCTTACGACAAATTCATCACTTGGCAATTGGCTGGGGACCTATTGCCTAATGCCACTAAAGAACAAATACTAGCTACTGGATTCAACAGGAACCACATGATAAACGCCGAAGGGGGTATCATCGAAGAGGAGTTTAGAACAGAATATGTATTAGACAGAGTTGGCGCAACAACAAAAGCGTTCTTAGCGCTAACAGTGGAATGTGCTAGATGCCACGACCACAAGTATGACCCAATATCCCAAAAAGAATTCTACCAGCTCTCATCATTCTTTAATCAATTGGACGAACAAGGGAAAGGAAACTTGTATGAAAATAGTACAGGACCCACGTTGCTACTTACAGATACCAAAACTGATAAGGAGCTCTCAGAGATACGTACGAAGATTCTGAAAGTATCAGCACTTGTAGATAAGATTGAGAAACAAACCAACAGCGATGCGGCTACAGCTAAACAACAATGGATTGGCTTTCACGATTTGGAAAAAGAGTTTAAAAAGCATTTAGTCGGCTACTATGCCTTCGATAATAAAGAGCCGAAGGATAGTGTTTTGAAAAATAACGTTAATGCTAAATATAATGGAAAGCTAGGCAAAGGGACCAAGCTCACTGAGGGTTATAGTGGGAAAGCACTTTTAGTAGATGGCGAAGAAAATGCTGACTTTGGAGATTTTAAATATAATTTCGAACGTAACCAACCTTTCAGTTACAGCCTCTGGATCAATCCTCCGAAGAAGTCAGAAAAAGGGTATACATTATTAGCTAATTGTGCAACTACTTATCATGGTTATAGGGGTTACGAGGTTTTATTAATTAATGAAAAAATACATGTTAGAATTTCTAGTTCATGGCCTTCTAACGCTTTAGAGGTAGTCTCTTTAGAATCAATTCCTGCTAAAAAATGGACTCAGGTTGGTTTTAGTTACGATGGAAGTAGTAAGGCGTCCGGCATAGCTGTTTTTATAAATGGAAAAGCAGTAAAAACACAGATTACTTATGACGATCTATATAGGTCAATATTAACACGTGGAGTTCAAGACGATCGAAAGATACATGATAGTATATCGAAGATTGAAAAAAAGAGACCCTTAACATTGAAAGAGACACAATGGAAAAGAAGATTATACTTTTCGGGGAATTACAGTAAGACCCATTACTTCACAATAGGGAGTAGGGTAGATGGGGGTGTGCCCTCATTCTTTGATGGGAAGTTGGACGAAGTTAAGATTTTTG
>DASVUU010000802.1:0-2095 GCA_036386935.1 Cytophagaceae bacterium
TGTTGAGGGTGAAAAGAATTACTATAAGCATCATCAGACTTATTACAATAATCTTAGGATGCTTGGCTTGGAGTATTTGAATTTAGATTACACCAGGGCTTTGCCATTTCTGTTAATGCTTCCTCAATCGATTATAAAAGAAAGTTAACCGGTTTTGGCAACACACTCATTAAGCACCCCCATCGAATACTTAAAAGGCGTTGGCCCTCAACGTGCCGATGTGCTTAAAAAAGAGCTTTCTATTTTCACTTATCAGGATTTAATCAATCACTATCCTTTTAGGTATGTTGACCGCACCAGATTTTATAAAGTAAGAGAACTCAGTCCGGACTTGCCCGCAGTTCAGGTGCTTGGCCGATTAATCACTAAAGAGATTATCGGTGAAAAGCAATCGCGGCGATTGGTTGCTAAATTGAGAGATGAAACTGGAATTATCGAGCTCGTTTGGTTTCAGGGAATACGCTGGGTAGAAAAGATACTTCATCCTAATGCGGTGTTTATTGTATTTGGCAAGCCGAACGAGTTTAACGGAAAAATCTCCATTTCGCACCCTGAGATAGAACTGTATAATCCAAACCTAAAAAAGCAGGGGAATCTCACTCTTCAGCCGGTTTATAATTCAACCGAGAAGTTGAAGCAGTTTTCGCTGGACACGAAGGGTATTCAAAAGATTCAGGCTGCGGTGCTCGATGCTGTTATTCTTGAAATAGAGGAGAGCCTGCCAGCTTATTTGCTTCAACAGCGTAAGCTTATCGGTAAAAAAGAAGCCATTCAGTTTATTCATTTCCCGCCTGATGCCACTGCCTTACAGGCCGCCGTCAAACGTTTAAAGTTTGAAGAGCTGTTCTTTATACAGTTAAGACTACTAAAGAATAAGATGCTCAGAACACAAAAGTTTAAGGGCTTAGTATTTGATAAGGTGGGAGAAAAGTTTAATTCTTTTTATAATGAAAAGCTTCCCTTCGACTTAACCAATGCTCAGAAGCGCGTGCTTAAAGAAATTCGATTGGACACGCAACGCGGGATACAAATGAACCGCCTGCTTCAAGGCGATGTAGGAAGCGGTAAAACAATTGTTGCCCTCATGTGCATGTTATTGGCGTTAGACAATGGTTGCCAGGCTTGTATCATGGCCCCCACCGAAATTCTTGCGCAGCAGCATTTTAATTCGATTGCAAGCTTAGTAGGTGACGATTTTATAAACATCGCCCTGCTTACTGGTTCTACACTTAAAAAAGAGCGCAAAAAAATCCATGAGCAACTTGTGGATGGAACGTTAAATATTCTAATTGGCACACATGCCTTGATAGAAGACGCAGTGCAGTTTGCTAACCTGGGTTTAGCGGTGGTTGATGAGCAGCATCGTTTTGGTGTCGAACAACGAGCGAAGCTTTGGAAGAAAAATACTATTCCTCCACATGTGCTTGTGATGACCGCCACGCCAATACCACGCACCTTGTCTATGACGCTCTATGGGGATTTGGATGTCTCAGTAATTGACGAATTACCCGCTGGCCGAAAACCTATCAAAACTATTCATCTATTTGAAAGCCAGCGTTTGCGGATGTTTGGTTTCATGCGGCAGGAGATTGCCCTGGGGCGACAGGTTTATATCGTTTATCCCCTCATCAAAGAAAGCGAAAAGCTCGATTTATTATACCTGGAAGCTGGGATTGAAACCATTTCAAGAGAATTTCCTTTACCGGACTACCGGATAAGTATTGTGCACGGAAAACTCAAACCATCTGAGAAAGATTTTGAAATGCAGCGGTTCATCAAAGGCGAAACGCAAATTATGGTGGCCACTACGGTAATCGAGGTAGGCGTAAATGTGCCCAACGCCAGCGTAATGATAATTGAAAATTCTGAACGATTTGGCCTATCACAGCTACATCAGTTACGGGGCAGGGTTGGCCGTGGCGCTGAACAATCCTATTGTATTTTGATGAGCGGTAATAAACTAAGTAAAGAAGCAAAAATCCGCCTCGAGACGATGGTAAAAACAAATGATGGCTTCGAGATTTCTGAGATTGACCTTCAGTTACGCGGCCCTGGGGATATTGAGGGAACCCGTCAAAGTGGAATACTCGATTTG
>DASVUU010000803.1:0-3702 GCA_036386935.1 Cytophagaceae bacterium
AAGACGCTTGAAGCACTGTCTTGGTGCAATGAGATTGTAGTAGTAGATTCGGGCAGTACGGATGGCACGCAGGAAATATGTAGGAAGCTGGGATGTAAAATGGTAGATCAACCATTTCTTGGGTATGGATTGCAGAAGCAAAAGGGCATAGAAAATGCCACCCATGATTGGGTGTTGTCGGTAGATGCAGATGAAGTGGTCACTAGGGAGCTTAGAGAAGAAATATTGAAATATTTCTCTAGCCCTTTGAATGTCTCCGGGTTTTACATTCCCATTACGATGGTATTTATGGGAAAACAATTCAAGCACGGTGCAGAGTCTGGCAAGCTACATCTTCGACTGTTTAACCGTTCAAAAGGCGGATTTACAAATGCAACAGTCCATGAACAGGTAAAAATTGATGCCCATGTCGGAACTTTAAAAAATGCAATCCTCCATTATAGCTATAGAAGCGTGGAGCATTATTTTGAGAAATTCAATCAATACACGAGCAATGGGGCAAAAGAATTATTTCTTCGTGGAAAGCGTAAGAATATCTTTGCCACCTCCATGAGAATCCCTTTCACTTTCATCAAAATTTATTTTTTTCAAGGATGTATTCTAAACGGATTTCCTGGCTTTGTTTGGTCAGTATTCTCTGCATATTATCCCTTTGTAAAATATGTAAAGTTGCATGCATTGCATAAAGCCAAACAAAATTATTCCTTTAATAATTAAACCCAGGTAGATGTTAGCAACAATATTAATTATAATAGTTTTACTTGTCACTTGGCTGGTAATAAATATACAATACAGTATTTTGTTGCCTTCGCCTAAGGGCTTAAGAATACTCATGTACCATAGCGTTTCTCTAAATACCAGCGATGGCATTACCGTTACTACTGAGCAACTGCAAAGTCATTTTGACTACTTGAAAAAGAGAAAATACAACGTTATTTCCTTTCAGGATTTATTCCATTACATAGATACAAAAACGACTATTCCAAAAAGGTCAATCGTTTTGACATTTGACGATGGGTACCAAAATAACTGTGATTTACTTTTCCCTTTGTTAGCAAAATACAATTTCAAGGCGACTATATTCCTGCCCATAAAATTTCTTGGAAGAACCAATGAATGGGATAACGGCAAAGACAAATTGATGAATGAGCATACTATTCAAAATACAGAGGGAAAATTGATTAGCTATGGGCTACATTCGTACTCACATAAAAATTATAGGCACCTATCAATCGCGGAGGTGGAGGAGGATGTGAAGCTTTGTGTACAGGGAGCAATTGACAAAAAAATCCCTTACGTGAACGTATTTGCCTATGCGTACGGCGGGCTGCCAAAGGACGAGTTAGCCAAAGAGGCATTGGCGAATATATTTAAGCAACATAGCATTAGACTAGCTCTAAGAATAGGAAACAAAGTAAATAGTATGCCCTTCAAAAACCCTTTTGAATTAAAAAGAATAGACATAAAAGGCACCGATACTTTTTTTGAATTCAAAACAAAAGTGAAGAAGGGAAGAGTAAAAATGTTTTAAAGATAAACTGTAAATAGAAAAAATATGAAGCTGAAATTATTGTATGTATTGTCTTTACTGTCTTTGGCATCGTTCAAAGGGCTATGTGAAGGACCTGGAAGGTCTAGCCAGATGTTTGCCGATACGAGTGCCCCTGAGCACAGGGTATTTTTAGGCTTGGCAACAGGTTTAAACAATGGCACCGGTTTGTTTGGGGTTACTTGCGAGGTCTATTTGCACAAGGGCTTGAACGCGATTGGAGGCCTAGGATTAGGAAGCTGGGGGTATAAGCCGATGATTGGGCTAAGATATTACTTTGACTATCCTTACCGTTACGCTATCGGTGTCAGTTATTCATATGCTACTGGTACGGGCAATACACCAATCCCTGTAGATCTCCAAGTCATCGATACTACTGGCAAAGCTGTCCGAAAACAGGTTCCTGTTCTTTACCAAGGGCTGTCACTCTTCAATTTTACAGCATCAAAATTTTGGCGAATTGGAAAGCACCATAGGTTCAATATTGAGGCCGGCTATTCAGTGCCATTGAGAGAAGGCTATGCATTTAGAATAGCGAGCAATGATAAGGTCACCCGTGAAAGTATCGCACTTCTCCATTTTATACAACCTGGCGGAATTATTATTAGTGCGAGCTTCTCTTTTAGGTTATAACTTCATTGCAATTGGGAGGATCTATTCTTCTAAGGAATTTGGTTTCATGAATGTGAATGCTTGGTTGAGGGTGTCAACCTAAAATATTAAACCAGGGGCGAGTAGGTTATAAAATTGCTATTGATTGTATATGAATTAACCCGGCCTCGTCATTCCTTCAACTAAAAACAAAAGACAGGAGGATTTCTCCGCCTGTCTTTTGTTTAAATGATACAAGCTATCATCGAGCAAGCACTATCCTCCTTGTAATTTGCTGACCAGAATTTCTGATTTGTAGCAAATACATTCCATCTGGCAACAAGCCCAGATCTGCAACCATTGTGTCGTTGGAGGCTTTTCCTAGTGACAATACTTTCCTTCCTGAAAGATCAGAAACATTTATGTCATTGCCCTCAGCTCCGACTATTGTTACTAGACCAATTGTAACAGAAGGGTACACATTTATGTCGTTAAGCATGTCTGCATCTGTCAATCCAGTTACACCGCTAGTTTTGGCAGTTACAGTTACGCTGTCCGATGCATTTCCACCCAGGTCCTTGGCGACTACTTTAAACGTATAGTTTGTGCCGGATGCTAATTGGGTTGCTGTAAGTGATGGCAACTTGGAAGAAGCAACAAATAAATTATTTGCATATACATCATAAGATTTTAGTCCATAATTGTCAATAGATGGGGACCAAGTTAGCTTTACAGAAGTGTTGGTAATTTCCGAAGCAGCCAATTGAGTTGGGATAGTTGGCTTCAAGTTGTCATTGAGGTTCGCCTTGATCACATCATACCATTTTCTCATCATAAACTTTTGGCCAAGTTCATTAGGGTGAACCCAATCATAAGTCATCGTCCCAGAAGCGCCCGGGTCGTTTTTGAATCCTGTAGCCATATCAACAACGAGCACAGGTGATTGAGCAGTGTTAAGTTCACTTGCTAGACCATCGATCTCAGGGTTTATCATTTTCCAACCCGTGATCAGCTTAGCCAGTAAAATGACAACCTTTGGATTTTTTGCTCTAAGTACCGAGACAATCCCCCTGATGTTGGTTTTGGTAATAGCAACATCGGCAGGTAGTGAATCTTTATCATTTGTACCCATATGAATTAGGGCAAAGTCCGGTGTATACCCTTTGGTCGGATCGTTGATCCTGTCACTAAATTTTGGCAACGGAGATCCTGTCCAACCGGACGAGTTATCTCCATTTAGAAATCCATTGCTGTTTATGCCATAATATGCCTCACTGTTTGGGTCGAAAGGTTTGCCAGCTACTGTAGGAAACTTCACGGTCATCATATTTCCTTCGCTTTCTCCAAAAAAGTAAGAATTATATCCTACCATGTCGACATTAAAGCCATCCGACGTTAATTTATCAAACAGCCACGGCCTGTAACTCCACTCATACTTTCCATCAAACTTTAGCTCATTTTTACCTTGGCTAATTGAGTTGCCGATAGATACTATTCTTAATTGTGCCACGGACACAGTGTAACTTGCAAATACAAGCATGCCCAATGAAAGTAATCTTTTT
>DASVUU010000804.1:0-5166 GCA_036386935.1 Cytophagaceae bacterium
TTACAATACAGGACACCTATTTGGTTTTTTTTCTGTATTTAATGCTGATGCCATCAAGTCTGTTACCCTTCATAAAGGAAATATGCCCGCTCAATACGGCGGGCGGCTCTCTTCTGTACTTGATTTTCATATGAAGGATGGAAATTACAAGAAATATCAGGCTACCGGTGGCATTGGTCTTATATCAAGCAGACTTACGCTGGAAGGACCTATAGTAAAAGACAAGGGCTCTTTCATCGTATCAGGAAGAAGAACCTACATCGACATTATTTCGAAGCCTTTTGTTGAAAGTAACGGTGTAAAAGGAGTTCCATATTTTTTTTACGACCTAAATATCAAAGCCAACTATAAAATTGGATTGAAAGATCAGCTGTTCTTTAGTAGCTATATAGGTCGTGACCAGGTAAAACTAGGACTTTTAGATGGCAGGCTACAATCGAACATATTTTGGGGAAATAAAACTGGTACCTTGAAGTGGAACCATAGATTCTCCAGCAAATTGAATATGAACGTTTCGGCGATCTACAACGATTATAATTTTGTCTCGAAAGCCACCTTTGACAATTTTGATACTCAGGTCGATTCCAGAATTACCGACAGGACCTTAAAAGTTGCTTATGACTATTACCCGGGCATCAGACATAAAATTCAATTTGGCTTCCTATATACTTTTCACACCTTCACTCCACGAAGAGCAGCAGGATCAGCTTCTGGAGTTACATTTAATGGAACTTCCAATCCGGAGAAATACGCACAAGACGCGGCTATTTACCTCTCTGATCAATATACAATTTCAGAGAAATTAGATGTTGCCGTAGGAATACGACTCAATACTTTCCGCCAGGTTGGGCCTTACAGTTTCATTACAAATAGTCCTAGAGACACCACTACGTTCAGCAAAGGTCAGCCAATAGTAACGTTCCTGAATCCAGAACCAAGGGTTGGAATTCGCTACAAGTTAAATTCTACCTCCTCATTAAAAGCTGCGTATAATTTAAACAATCAATACATTCATCAGGTCTCCTTGTCTGGCAATGCCCTTCCATTCGATATTTGGGTAGCAAGTTCAAAGCTGATAAAGCCGCAGCGGGCGTCGCAATATTCTATCGGCTATTTCAGAAATCTATTCGAGAACAGTTTCGAGTTTTCAATAGAAGCTTATTATAAAAACCTCACAAATCAGATTGAATATAGACAAGATTATGTGCCTCGTGTCTCAGGCGAAATTGAAAATGAGTTTGTGTTTGGACGAGGCAAAAGTTATGGGCTCGAATTTTTCCTAAACAAAAAGGCTGGCAAATTTCAAGGATGGATTGGATACACCCTTGCGAAGGCCACGAGAAAGTTTGAGAAGATAAACGGCGGGAAGGAGTTCTCTGCTAAGTACGACAGGAGACATGACATTAATATTATAGGAACGTACGTCCTAAATGAGAAATGGACAATTGGAGGTACTTTTGTTTTCGCATCGGGACAACCGATCACTATTCCCGAAAGAAGATACCTGGTCGAAGGGGTTATTTACAATCAATACGGACTAAGAAATAGCTATAGAATGCAAGACTATCATCGATTAGATCTGTCGGCTACCTATTCTAAAAAACGTCCAAATAGAAGGCTGGAATCTAGCTGGACATTCGCTGTCTACAATGTTTATAATCGGAAGAATCCATACATTTATTTTATCGATGCGGATGGCAATCCTATAAGCGGAGAGCTTGTGGTGAAAGCAAAAAAGATGTTCCTATTTCCCATACTTCCTTCCATCACTTGGAATTTTAAATTTTAGATGATGAACTGGAAGACACTTTTCTTCTCACTGATATTACTAGCTTTTACAGCCTGTGAAAAGGAAATTTCCATCAAACTAAATCCTGGATCAGAGCAATTGGTGGTGGAGGGACATATAGAAACCAATCTGCCTCCCTACGTAATTTTGACTCGCAGCACTCCTTTTTTCGCGTCTGTCTCAGTAAATGACTTATCAAAAATTTTTGTCCATAATGCCTTAATTTCTGTGACTGATGGCATTAACACCGTTTTTTTAAAAGAATATTCTTCAGATCTTCTTCCCTCATACATCACAGACTTTCTCTCTCGCGAATCGGGAGTCAAGATAGCTTCTGCACAAAACCAAGAAGGGATCAAAGTTTCAGTATATCTGCCGACTGATACGCTATTTCTTGGTCAAATTGGAAGAACATATTCCCTAAAAATTGAAGTAGAAGGTAAGCAGCTCACGGCTATTACATCAATACCTCAGCCCCCCATACTAGATTCGATATGGGTAACTCCTCACCCATCCATTGACACCTTAGTGACATTAAACGTTAGAATCTCCGACCCAGCTGGAGTAGATAATTTTGTCCGATATTTCACTCAAAGAAGATTAGAGCCTTTTTATCCTCCTTATTTCCAATCTGTATTAGACGACAAATCGATATTCGATGTCGACGGGAAAACATTTGAATTTCCAATTGAAAGGGGCCATAATAGAAACAGCGAAATTAATTTTGAAACTTTTACCTATTTTAACAAAAATGATACAATCAACGTAAGGTGGTGTGCAATAGATAGGGAACACTTTGACTTTTGGAGTACTGCAGAGTTCGACAAAGGAAGCGGAGGAAATCCTTTTAGCTCGCCAATTACAATCAAATCAAACATTCATGGAGGCCTTGGTATTTGGGGTGGATATAGCCCTGTCTATAAAAGGTGGCCATATTTAAATAATAATTAAGGATGCATTACTCCATTACTTATAAGGATTCTCACAAGCATTTTATTGATGTAGAAATTATTGTTGACAATCTCACAGATACCGAGTTTGTGCTGCAACTACCCGCATGGAGGCCAGGGAGGTACGAAATGCAAAATTTTGCAAGGAATATCTCTCAATTCAGTGTCGGGGGGATGGGTAATACTCAAATTGACTTTGAAAAAATAGGGAAAGAACAATGGCTAATAAAGAACGGTAACAATAAAGAGGCAGTGGTCAAATATAGCTGCTATGCTTACCAATTAGATGCTGGAGGGGCTTGGGTAGATGGTGAGCAATTGTATTTAAACTTTGCCTACTGCGCCATGTATATGGAGGAGCGATCCCACGAAAAGTGTGAAGTTATTTTAGGAATACCTGACGACTATAGGATCGCTACAGGCCTTACGGTGAAAGGAAAAAGACTTTATGCCGACAACTACTTGCATCTTATTGATTGCCCTGTGATTGCCAGCGCCGGTTTGCAGCATCAGGATTATATTGTAAATGGTATCCTTTTTCACATTTGGATCCAGGGAGACGTCAATATAAATTGGCCACTTGTCATAAGAGATTTCAAGAAATTCAGCGAAGAGCAGATACTCACGATGGGAGATTTCCCGGAAAAAGACTATCACTTCCTTTTCCAGCTACTTCCTTACAGGCAGCACCATGGAGTAGAACATAGAAATTCTACAATTATAACATTGGGTCCTGCAGAATTGATACATTCAGAGTCACTCTATACAGACTTCTTAAGCATTAGCTCTCATGAACTTTTTCATTCTTGGAATATTGTGAAGATACGCCCCGCCGAGATGATGCCTTATGACCTAAGCAAAGAAAATTTCTTTAAATCTGGCTACGTAGCGGAAGGAGTGACTACGTTTTACGGAGAATACTTTTTAGCAAGATCTGGCGTGTTTCCTCCAGAAAAGTATTTTTTAGAATTGAATGGGTTATTCAAAAAACATTTTGAAAACTATGGAAATGAAAATCTTTCGGTGGCAGAGTCCTCATTTGACCTTTGGGTGGATGGCTATGTAGCAGGAATACCTAACCGTAAGGTTTCCATATATGTAAAGGGGGCTGTCATAGCATTTCTACTTGATATAATCATTAGGAGAAACACAGGTAATAAGAAGTGCTTAGATGACGTAATGAAAATTTTATACAATGATTTTGCGAAGGAGGAAAAAGGCTACACCATGCAAGACTTTGAGTCAATCTGTGAGCAGACTGCGGGGATCCCCTTGCAGCAATTTTTTATTGAAGCCGTCTATGGTTGTACAAATTTACAAGACCAAATAAATGACGCCTTGGCTTATTTGGGCTGTGAATTTGAAGTTTGTGAAACGAGATATGCTGGTGAAAGAGTTTTTGGTCTTAAGATACAATTACGGGAAGGAAGGACTTTTGTAGAACAAACGGAGCCTGGCTCGCCCGCAGATAAAATTTTCTCTAAGGACGACGAAGTTATTGCAATCGATGGATTGAAGGTAGCAAATAATATTCATGAGTTAATGGCCGCCAAACCGGAGTGTCATGTAACGATCTTCCGGAAAAACAAGCTCCAAAGCTTTGTGATAAAATCGGATCGTCGCACCTACTTCAAGCAATACAAAGTAAGGAAAAACTATAAGGCGACTGCTGCAGAGAAAAAAAATTTCAAAGCTTGGTTAAAATGGGAATGGTAAAGGGTTAACAGATATAAAATTCTTTCTTCTCATAGTCGAAGTAGTCGCGGATAGTACTGACATTATGATATACTTTTAGAAGCATGGATTCTAACGTCAATCCTGGCCCAAAGGCAAAACTTAGAATATTTTTCTGATGATCGGAGGATTGTAAGGTTTTGAAGATTTCATTTAATACAAATAATACTGTTGGCGAGGACATGTTGCCGTATTCTTTTAGCACTTCGTGCGAAAACTTGTTTTTGTATGATGGTATGTTAAGCTCCTCTTCTATGACCTCCAATATCTTTCTGCCGCCTGGATGTATTGCATAGAGGTCGACTTGGTCAAGTTGCAAATCAATATTCTTCAGTAGATTTTGTGCCAATTTCTTTATACCCCCTTTTATTAAGGCTGGCACATAGGAGGTTAATATCATTTCAAAACCAAAATCTGAAATTTGCCAGGCCATTTCAGCTTTACCTTCAGGTGCGAGATCGCAGAAAAAAGATTCCATGGACAATGATACTCTTGGCCCAGGTTGACTTTCTACAATAACAGCTGCCGCACCATCTCCGAAAAGGGAATTCGACAACAAATGGCTTAGGTCTTTCGAGTTTTGAAGATGTATAGTACACAATTCTACACAAACAATAAGCACCTTAGAGATCGCAGAAGATGTACAGATTGCGTTTGCTAGCTTTAGTGCGTTGAATGCAGCGTAGCACCCCA
>DASVUU010000805.1:0-3033 GCA_036386935.1 Cytophagaceae bacterium
TTCTAAAGGCGTAGATAACAATTATCTTTTAATCGAGCAAGAGGGATTTTTGAACGGATTTAATATTCAAAGTGACACTAGCATATCTCAGCAAAATAACACGACAGGCAATAATTATTACTATTCTGGCCAGACGGACTATACAAAACCTTTAGGAAAAACGGGGAAGTTTGAGGCTGGCGCGAAAGCCCAGGAAAGAAATACCGACCGTGATTTTGATGTCAATAACTACAACCTCGCTACGGGAATCTATGAGTTCAATACTTTCCAGAGCAACAGATTTGTTTATAATGAGCGACTATTATCCTTATACGGGTCATATTCTAACAATATAGGGAAGCTGGGATACCAGGCAGGCTTAAGGGCCGAAGAAGCGCTCACCAAATCCAACCAAAGGACGACTAACCAAATTTATACCTACAACTATTTCAATCTTTTCCCATCAGCCTACTTAAGCTATAAGATCAAAGAAATAAATGAATTTCGAGTAAGCTATAGTCGGCGAATCAATAGGCCTGACTTTGGTAATCTGAATCCTTTTATTGACTATTCCGACAGATTTAACATAAGAGCTGGAAATCCCTACTTACGGCCAGAGTATATCAATTCTTATGAGCTGAGTCATGTATTGACTAAAAGTAATTGGAGCTTTTCAAGTACCCTGTATTATAGGCAGACCGACAATATGATTTTCCGATACAGGACCATGAACGATGAAGGGGTTACCCTCCTGACTTTTCAAAACTTGGCCAAAGCACAGAGTACTGGTATTGAGCTTATCGCAGACTTAAGTCTTGTGAAATGGTGGAAGGTAAATACCAGTTTCAATTTCTACCAAAGCCAGGTGGACGCTGGCAACGTGGCAGAAGGTTTGACCAATAAAAATCAAAGTGGGAATGTAAAGCTGATGTCTAATTGGAAAATAAAACCAGGAATTGATGCACAATTGTCTTATAACTATCAAGCACCAAATATAACTCCGCAGGGAACAATATTACCAATGCAAGCACTGGATGCGAGCTTAAAAAAAGATGTACTTAAAGGAAAAGGGAATCTCTCCGTACGGGTAAGTGATGTCTTTAATACGAGGCAATTTGCTATACGGACGACAGGCGTCAATTTTACCGACGAATTTGTTAGAAAGCGTGAGAGCAGGATCTTCTTTGCAACATTTACCTACCGATTTGGAAGCATGGAAAATATTAGCAAAAAAAGCAATAAGAAATCAGGCGGTAGAGAGGATGGAGGAACGGGAGGTGGTACCGATGATATGCAGTAAAGACAATTTTAAATCCTTCGTTTTTAAACAAATGATTCATCTTTGAAGGAAGATTTCAATCATGCTTTTATTTTGGGGTATCAGATCCTAACCATTACATCCTTTCTAAGAATAACAAAATCTCCAAAGATCCGGTTATTCACTTCTAATAATAGAAGTTTTTTGCACGAACTAATCTAAAGACATTTTTAACTAATACGACTGTGACGGAAGGCGAAAAGAAAGAAGCAAATGATTTTTATCGGGAGGCCCTTGAATTGTTGAATGAAAGTGGAATCCATTTTATGATGGGCGGTGGCGTGGCGCTTCATAGCTATACTGGCATCACCCGAGACATGAAAGATCTGGACATCTTTTGTAAGCCAAGTGAATATTCTAAGATTCTAAAATTATTTGCGGAAAAAGGGTATGAAACGGAACTCACAGATGTAAGGTGGTTAGCGAAAGTCTTTAAGGCAGATTTCTACATTGACATCATTTTTGATACCGTTAATAATATCTGTACTGTCGATGATAGTTGGTATGAGTTTGCCACTGATGGCGAATTCGCGGGAGTACCAGTAAAAATAATTCCCGCAGAGGAACTTATCTGGTGCAAAATTTATGTGCAAAATAGAGAACGTTATGATGGGTCGGACATAAACCATGTTTTAATTAAATATGGCACTAAACTGAATTGGAAAAGGATCCTTTTTCGATTAGATCCACATTGGCACCTGCTTCTTGCTCAAATATTAATTTTTCAATTTGTATATCCGGCAGATTACCATGAGATCATCCCTCAATGGCTTTTTGACGAACTAATGGAAAGAGCCAAAGAGCAGTATGATATCCCTTCTGCCAAAGAAAAAGTTTGTAGAGGTCCGGTCATTGATCAAACGCAGTATAGTATCGATATAAAAGAGTGGAACTATAAAGTGAGTACCATCAAAACTACCTAGAAAATAATGTCTGAAGAGAACGGAAAGATTCGCATTGCAGCTGTAGCAGATATACATGTGAAGGATAACGACAAGGGAAAGTGGGTTCAATATTTTAAAGAAGTTTCCTCGCACGCTGACATACTACTAATATGCGGCGACCTTACAGATACAGGGGATGAATCTGAAGCTGAAATTTTATCTGAAGAGTTGCGCGCGTGCACAATTCCTGTTGTTGCTGTATTAGGCAACCATGACTATGAAAAGGGAAGGCATAAATTGATCCGTCAGATGATGCAAAAACCTAACGTTCATATTCTAGATGGCGAGACGGTTGTGATCAATAACATAGGATTTGCAGGTGTAAAAGGATTCGGCGGCGGTTTTGACAATCACATGTTGTCAATGTTTGGCGAGAGTTCAATGAAATCATTTGTGCAAGAAGCTGTTGATGAAGCGCTTCATTTAGACAGAGCCTTGGCTCGTTTAGATCAAGAGTATGACAATATCAAGAAAATTGCTTTATTACATTATTCGCCCATTAAGGAAACTGTGATCGGAGAGCCAGAAGCGATATTCCCATTCTTAGGATGCTCCAGACTAGCAGAGCCTTTGAATAGAAGAAAGGTACTAGCTGCTTTCCACGGCCATGCACACATTGGAACATTGGAAGGCCATACCTCAGACGGAGTGAAGGTGTTCAATGTGGCAAAACCAATATTGTTGAAAGCTGGGTATACAATCCCGTACTACTTACTTGAGGTTTAATGGCTTTATTGATACATGGGTGTACAAACCCGATAGAGTTTATCCGATATAATCTGCTAAGACAAA
>DASVUU010000806.1:0-2117 GCA_036386935.1 Cytophagaceae bacterium
CTTTAGGGATTTTAAAAATATTTTCCCGGACGATGATTTTTGCTACAAATACTTGAGCAGATTAAAATGGAAATCCGATCAACCTTATTACTGTAAGAAATGTAGCTTTGAATTACAGCCAGGTCATGAAAGTATAAACGTTAGGTGTGGAAGGTGTGGTTATCTGGAGTCTGTGACCTACGGCACACTCTATCAAGGGCTACGATTCCCAATCTTAAAAGCGTTTTACATTACCTACCGAACGAGCACGGCTCTCAATGATTCCATGACCTTATCGAGCCTTGCTGAAGAAATAGAATTGAGGCTAGCGACGCTATCTGTATTTCGCCAAAAGGTAATTCTTCTGATTGAAGAGAATAAGGCTAAGAAAAAACATAGAGATGGATGGACACACCTTGTAGAATATTCAATGGTAAGAGGCCAGGAGAAGTAGGTATTAAGCCTGCTTCATTGTTATCAATATTTACTTACTCATAGAAAATCAGACACGTTTCTTGCCACGGTCGGTGTTATAGTAGTATACTTTTTATCGCTGCCGCATTAATTGAGCAAAATATTTTCTGGTTTTAATCTCTCTACACTTAAATGGCATTCCTGTATAGGAGTGCAAAACTTTGCTCCATCCCTTTAGAAACCCCCTAACCTTGCCACGCCAAAAGGAAAGTTTAATTGGAAAAGATGGGAGGGGCGCTAATAAAATCTTTGAGAATCAAACGTAAAGCTGAATACTGATAAGAGCAACAACAGGGTCAGATTTTGAATACTTTAAAAGTATTATATCGCTAAAACTATGTGATTAAGACGTAAATCGCTTAGTTGTAAATACCTATAAATCAAAACTTTGAGTTTGTTTCCTCTTGCTTTTAAGGTTGAATTGTTTTAGTATTGTATTATTCCTTTAAAAAATTGAATTATGGATGTATCGCAATTCTTGTAAGTGTTATCGAACTAAGAGGATCGCGATCAAGATACATATCGAGTTAAGGAGAGCATAGTTTCAAAAGTCAGTCTTACGGTTGACTTAATCATTAGTCGATCACCGGCTAATTTAAAAAATACAAACAGTTTAAATTTTATAAAGATGCTTAGATTGAAACCACACCTTATTTTACAAGCTCTTATCGTATTCGCGAACACGTACCAACTTTATGCTCAAACACCCAACTATGCAGAGGCGCTGCAGAAAGTAGTATGGTTTCTTGAGACTCAACGTGATGGGCGAGTTTCCGAGGGCGTTAAACTGCCGGATGGAACAGTGATTCCCAATCGCGTCAATTGGAGGTCAGATTCCTATCTAAGTGATGGAAAAGCTATTAAGAATGATCCATATGCTCCAAATGGAACTCCTGACCTAACAGGAGGTTTATTCGATGCAGGTGATCCTCCCAAATGGTCGCCGGGCCTTGCAATGGCTGCGACAATGTTGTCTTGGGGTATTGTCGAGTATCCAGCTGGATACAAAAGCACTGGGCAACTAAAGTATAGCAAAGGCAATATAAAGTGGTTGGCTGACTACTTTTTAAAATGCTTCAGTTTTGACCCAAATAACCCCAATGATGTTAGTAAATATAGAATTTACATCGTAGTAGGTGGATCTTCAGGAGGTGGAAGTGGTGTTGAGAAATACCAAGGAAAGGACCTTGTTCCGCAGATCGTTACATTCAACGAGCAAAACTATCTTTCTTGCCAGCATGAGACTATCGAAAATACTATTTTCAATATGTCAGACTTTCCTAATTATCAACGTCCAGTTTACTATGCGGACAAAGATGCACCTGCAACCTCAACCGTATCCAAATTCTCGGCTGCTTTAGCCTCTGCTTCCATTGTTTTTAGGGGTGATGGTTCAAACGCAAAAGATGTTGAATACGCAAATTTATTACTTGAAAGGGCAAAAATGCTTCTCAATTTCTCGAAAACCTATCTTATAAAGGAAGCAGTTGGTACGGCTGGTGTGCCTGCACCTGCTACACTGAAAAACAAAGATGGTAAAATCGTAGATAACGGTTTTGCCGGCGGCCGTTGGGATAGCAGCATAAACAAGCACCGTCCAGGGACAGATTTTGCAGCAAATTTATGCTGGTCATCCCTTTGGATACATCAGGCCGAACTCGGCA
>DASVUU010000807.1:0-3328 GCA_036386935.1 Cytophagaceae bacterium
AAGTCCAGATACCGATATAAAGGACCCCTCTGGTTATGACTACAAAGATTCAATTATGTTTGGTTTTAGTCATACACACCTAAGTGGAACAGGTCTTGGAGATCTGGGTGACGTATTGACGATGCCAATTAATCGAAGCGAGGCGGGATACAACAAGAAGTTCCCTAATTTCTCTTCTGCTTTCTCGCACAGCAATGAAGTTGCAATACCAGGACATTATTCAGTATTCTTAGACAAGGAAAAAACGAAGGTTGATTTAACTGCCACTAACCGTTGTGGATTTCAAAAATATACTTATCAAAGTCCTCAGCCTTCACAGGGAATATTTATTGACTTGGCCCATTCAATATTTGGCGCAAAAGATACATGGATACCTGATCTGGTGAGGGAATGCAAGATAAACTTAGAGGATAAATATACCATCAGTGGTTACAAACGCTCTAGGGGATGGGCGCCTCAGCAGAATGTATATTTCGTGATGCAATTCAATCAGCCTATTCAGAAGTTTTTTGTTAAGAATAAAAAGACTATTAAAGAAGGAAGCAAATCCAATATTGACAGTACCCTTCAAGCAGTTGTATTGTTCAGCCAGATTAATGAACTCTTGGTAAAGACAGGTATCTCTTCTACGAGCATAGAAGGCGCCAGGAAAAATCTAAATGCAGAAATAGCTGATTGGGATTTTGAAAAATGCAAAGGGAACGCAGTAAAGACATGGGACGACTATCTGCATAAGATAGACATTCAGGCGGATGATCAGCAAAAGGAATTGTTCTACACCGCCTTATATCACACCATGCTGGCTCCTAACTTGATCAGCGATGTGGATAGCTCATTTTTTGGACCTGACTTTAAATATCACAAATCAAAATACGGCAATTATTATTCTACATTTTCACTGTGGGATACTTACCGTGCAGTACACCCATTGTACACGATTATCTGCCCCGAGAAGAATGCTGAGTTTGCTACCTCGATGTTAGAGCATTTTGAAATATTTGGGAGGCTTCCAATTTGGACATTATGGGGCACAGAAAACTACTGTATGACTGGCAATCCAGCCATTCCAGTCATCGTTGATGCCTACCTAAAAGGCGATTTAAAGGTGGACAGAGGCTTAATCTGGAGAGCATTGCACACCTCGTCCACTCAGTCATTCCCGCGCACCTCCTATGACGTTCGCGGCAATTACGGATACATTCCTCCCTATCTAGGTGAATTTGGTGTAAGAGGTGATAGAAACAGGTATGATCTAACAAATAAATACGGTTATCTACCTCATGACCTGCTTAGAGAAAGCGGAACTCAGTTGCTTGAGTTGTGCTATGACGATTGGTGTGTGGCACAAATGGCCAAGCGGTTGGGGAATGAGAAAGAGTATAGTTTTTTTGAAAATAGGGCGGGAGCATACAAAAATATTTTTGATAAAGAGATAGGATTTATTAGACCTAAATTATCTAACGGCAAGTGGCAAACTCCCTTTGATCCACTGTCCCTGAAGGATTGGCAAACAACTGCTTTTGTAGAGGGCAATGCATTTCAATATACATTTTATGTGCCTCACGAGGTTGATACCTTGATAGCTTTACTAGGTGGACCTAGTGCTTTTGAGGCCAAATTAGATACTTTATTTACGAAAGTTGTTAAAGAAAACGAAACGGCTATCGGAGCAGTGACGGGGTTCATAGGCCAATACGCACATGGGAACGAGCCTTCACATCACATTGCTTATTTATACAATCATGTGGAGAAGCAGCATAAGACTGCAGAAAGAGTTGTGGAGATCATGAAGACACAATATACGAATAAACCGTCAGGCCTGACAGGGAACGACGATTGCGGACAAATGTCTGCGTGGTATGTCTTCAGTGCTTTGGGTTTCTACCCAGTAAATCCTGCGGATGGAAAGTACTATTTCGGTACATCCGGCTTACAGAGCGCTACTATAAATTTGAATGGCGGCAAGACTTTCAAGATTAATTACCACAATTCAAGCAAAGAAAATATTTACATTCAAAAAATAGGGTTAAATACGAAAGAACATTCGTCTACTTTTGTCAATCATGAAGATATTATCAAGGGTGGGGTGATGGAGGTGGAGATGGGCAGTGTCCCTTTGAAATAATTCAATTTCATATTCATAGTGAGACGCCAGTCTTTTCACTGTCATTTCGTGGGATGGGAAATCTACCATCTTGCAACGAACAGTAAACCGTTTATAAGGTCCAATTTTCGTAAAGGAAAAATTCATATTCTTCCTTACGTCAGACGACAATGGTGAGAATGAACTTTGCATCATAGTTAAAACTTGAATTGCAGCTGTATATCCCATCATCGTCATTCCGAGGTACGAGGAATCGGTATTTATGGAATGAGTAATGAGCATCTTTAAAAACCTCAGATCCCTCCTTTCGTCGAGATGACAAAGAGAGAACGGGATACTTTCGAAGGCGAGGCTGCAACATGACCGGTTGTCTTGACCGAAATTATATAAACCTTTCCCAAAATCATATAACAGCAAAATGAATAGCCTCACCTAAATTTGTGTTATCAAGATAACAAAACAACTATACGATGGCAACCATAAAGTTCAAGACCAATATAAACTGCAGCGCCTGCGTCGCCAAGTCAACACCGTTTTTAAACGAAGAAAAATCAATAGAACAGTGGGAAGTGGACACGACTGGCAAAGACAAAGTCCTAACAGTCTCAGGAGTAAACGTTGACAAAGCAAAAGTAAAAGCTGCCGTAGAAAAAGCCGGGTTCATCATTAAAGAGGAGATTTAATCCCCTCTAATTTGTACGATTACAACATTTTAAAGAAATTGAAGTTTCAAACCAAGCAATGAAAAAGTTTACCGTCCTCTTCTTTACATTCTTATACCTGATGGTGAATAGCCATTTGGCGGTGAGCATGCAATCTTGCGGCAGCAAATTCAATAAGATTAAAATATTTAGCACTGACAAGAAATGTGTTTGCGGTGCGAAGGAAGTGGAGAAACCATGTTGCAAAACCGACAAGCAACTCCTAGAAACAAGCCCATCACAGCATTCTTCCTCTGCGTTAGAATACAGTTTTGTTGGCTCTTGCGCCATTATTACCAAGACCTTTTCCTTTTTATTCCTTAAAGCCTATAAAGCAAAGGAGTCGATTGCTTTTACCCAATACATCCCATTACTTCGGGACATCCCTATTTACCTCTTGAATAGGGCGCTCATCATTTGATTTAAAATAATTCTTATCGTCTTTACTTGTCTTAGCATATCTTTCATGCTTTAGTCAACTATTCTATAATTTCTATAGAGTGATTAATTATTATTTAAAAAT
>DASVUU010000808.1:0-3884 GCA_036386935.1 Cytophagaceae bacterium
GAGACATATGTATGTAGGGCCAAAACGCGTTGTATTGCCCACATTCTATAAATGCCAAATCAAAAGGGCCAAATTTGTCACCAATAGCTTTGAAGTGTGTATCATACCCAGAGTCTCCTCCAATATAAATCTTGTAGTCTTTGGTTTGAAGGACATAAGAACACCAAAGGGTTTTGTTCCTATCTAAAAGCCCCCTTCCTGAAAAATGTCTCGCCGGTACCGCGGTTATTTTAATCTCAGGACTTATGTCGATTACATCCCACCAGTCCAGCTCCGAAATATTTTGCTCAGGGACTTTCCAATATTCAAGATGGGCTCCAACACCAATTGGCGTTACGAATCTTTTCACATTGTCTTTCATTTGCATGATAGTTTCATAGTCGAGGTGGTCATAATGGTCATGAGACAAAAGCAAATAGTCTATGGCGGGCAGATCCGAAGGACCGTATACACGAGTTCCTGGATAGCTTTTTGAGCCTACAAATGAAAATGGAGAGGCACGTTCGCTAAATACTGGATCTATAAGGATATTCTTGCCTTCTATCTGAACGAGCAATGTAGAATGGCCAAACCATGTAATTGTTGGCTTTCCCGAGGGAGCAAGCTTAAGGTTTCTTTTTACTGACGGAAGGATGTAATCAGGTTCAGTTTTGTTCTCCTTCCAAATATATTTTTTGATTAATTTGAAATAAGAAGCGTCCTTCGCCATCATTGGAGTAGGAGAGAAGTTTTCAAAAGTGCCATTTTTAAATTGGGGCGAAGCTTTGACCCGATCAAGTCGTTTGCCTTTAGGTTTGCTTCCAAATGTTTTCTGTTGTAAAACCAAACACCCGACTAAGCTCAAGCTTGCAGCTGCAACAAGTATTATTAGCATAATTTTTTTTAATTTTTTCATTAGAAGTTGAAAGCGCTTGGTGTAAACATCCTTTAAGTTTAGAGATATTTATCCTCCCAACAAATTAGGTGGATCAAGTTTATTGTCAGACGTCTCACTTGAAAAAATATTTCAGGTTGATAACAACAAAAAAAAGGGTTGACCATGTTTTAAAAGCATAGACGCCGAAATGGTGTCCATAGCGGTAGATATAACGATCTTTAAAGAAAATATCGGGAATTCAGCAATGGATTATCATACCTTTTCAATTCGCAACGTTGAAAAAGACATTTTGAATTTATCGATTTTAGACTTTTTTTTTACTAGCATTGCCCAATCAGCATCAAAATTGACATAGCCGAAAAGGAAAAGGCGTTGTATCTAAGTTAAATACAACGCCTTTTAGAAGTTAAGAATAATATTAGTTCTTGGTCTCGATCTTTACCTTCACCTTTGTCTTGCTATCAGCTTTTTTGTTTTCGACTACGGCAAAGTCTTTGTCTAAGAAGAGGTTCTCATCTGCGTATCGTACGTGCGTCCCGATCGAGCTGATGATATTTCCATTCTTAGCATCAACTACGAGTCGCATACACTTTACCGCGCCATCAAAATTGTCATCGCCGCCAGGTAACTCATATGGCATCGATATAAGGTAGGCGTCATTCTCGTCTGCATCAACTAGCGCGTTTACTATCGCCTCTGGTTTTACAAATTTGTATTTGTAAGGATAATGCTTTTGTATCTCAAGGATTGTAGCAGAATCTTGGGCCAAAGCCTCATCCAATAAAAGTACTTTAGTCGCCAATTCTTTGTTTCTAAGCGCTTGGTGATGGGCGAACGCTGAGGCATTCATATGTTTGTCATTCTTATAATTATAATCAAGATTGATTTGTATCATCTGAAGGGCAAAGAAAATGTCCGATTCTACAAAAGCATCATCAGGGCGAAGAAAAGAAATTGGAAGATAAACAGCATAATCGATTTTCTTATTATGGTGCTCCATTCTGGTGTAATTTAAAGTAGGTACCTTCAGGTAAAGGTGTGACGAGTAATCATAAAAGACCTTTCCTGATTCGGAATAATATAAACAGACAGTTGTAGTATCTTTTGAATCAATTAGTGCCTTAACTTCTGAAGTAGTTTTAAAAACCACGTTTTTATTTAGAGTCCAAACCTTTTCTAAAGCAATTTTCATGTACTTGTTGTACTTGTCTAAAAAGCTCTTGTACTCAGTGATTGCATTGGGATACTTCTTGGTAGCTTTTTCCATTTGCTTAAGTATTTTGGGGCTTTCTTCAAGTACCTCAATCACCAAAGTTCTATCAAATATTTTTTCGTATTCGTTTGGCTTAATATGATTAGGCTGGGCGTAGCTGTCTGCCAATTTTATAGTGAAAAGCAGTAGGAGTGGAAAGATTTTTTTCATTTAACGAAGCTGTTTAAAAGTAAAATGGATTTTTGTCTTATACGGAGATATAGAATCAAATTGTTTTAAAAAATAGCAACTAATACAAATTGTAACAAATTTTTAGTGCCACGACAATGTTGATTTACAATGGAAATGCCGATTTGCAGCCCCTGGGCCGATGCACGGAGGGTATGATCTCTATTTGAAAGAAAAATTATCTTTTAGAAAAAAGAGGCTGACTGCCTCTTTAATTTTAAAGTCAAAAGCGTAGAAAACTAGTCTTGAGCCTAGCGTATGCTACATCCAATAGGCATAACACTTGATTGTATCCAATTAGCAATTACTCCCATCAATGTCGCAGGCTTCTCCTTCTTGTAGTGACTCAAAGGCGATATTAGGAATAGCTTCCGCAAATGCCTCGGCTGGCTGCGCGCCAGATATTGCGTACTTTTCATTGATTATATAATATGGTACACCTGTAATGCCCATAAACCTTACCTTTTTTTGCAAAGCTTTTACTTCAGCAAGGCCTTCTTCACCTTCGAGCAATTCCTTCACTCGGCCTCCGTTCACTCCGGCACGTTCTGCTAAGCTAACAAGGTTTTCGTTCTTTGTTAAGTCTACGCCGTCGTCGAAATAGGCCTTGAAGTAAATTTCCATGGCGGCCAAATCTTTTCCTTCCTTTTCAGCGAGCCAAATTATTCTGTGAATGTCTAATGTGTTAGGCGATTTAGGTTGCTTGTCAAAATCGAAATTTAAACCTTCTTCTTTAGCTGCTTGAGTTACATTTCCAGTGATTTGTGTATAACGCTCCTCACCGCCAAATTTGCTTGTGAGATATTCTTTTTGGTTTAGTCCTTCCTTGGGTACATTGCCGTTTAGTTCAAAAGGAAGATATTTTATCTCAAATGTGTAGGTGTCCTTCAACATCGACATTGCTTTCTCAAGGCGGCGTTTTCCTATATAACACCAAGGACAAACGATATCCGATACGATGTCTATTTTAATTACTTGATTTGCCATAATTTTTTTTATTTACCGTTAGTTCTACAAGCTTTAATAAAAACTAAGCTACTTAATTGTAATTCCCGAGGCATGTTTTGCGAAAATCCTAAGGTCTTCCAATTGTTTTAATTTCCTGCCATAGATTGTTATATTTTCAAACGACACATTTGTCACCTTGTGGTTTTCGCTATACCCTTCGATAATCGAAAATGGATAATTCCCTTCCAGAACTTGTATGTTCTTAAATGAAACATTGTTTATTGACCCCCTTTTAGATTCATATTTCTCTCTGTCGCCCGGTCCAAGTTTTATTACGTTGTCCCAGGTACCTTGAAGGTAATGATTTTTCATAAAATCTTCGGAGGAATATGGATTATCCTTGCTGAAGTAAGAGATGAATATGGCGATATCGACTAGTTTTTGGGTAACGTCTTCAATTCTTATGTTATCAAATAGAACATTGTCAACTTTGGCCCAATCACCTAAATGAATCGAAAAGGCCGCGCCACCTGTAACGTGTATAATGTCACAGTCTTCTACCCTTATATCAGATATTTTTTGCGTACGAGTTTCGAAACCGATCTCAAAGGCGTTGCC
>DASVUU010000809.1:0-3469 GCA_036386935.1 Cytophagaceae bacterium
TAAGTTGCAGAGGAGTCAACTTAGGCAATTGTTAGATGACTATGAATTAGCGGTGATCGCACATCAGTACTTTGCCGATAGTAGGGACACAAAAGCCTACAAGAAGCAATTTGCTTATTGGATAGACGTAGCTGCCTCATTTAACCCTTTGCACATCAATTCCCATACTGGCAAAGACCATTGGCCCATGGACGTTAACTTGGAGCTCATAGACCTTGGAAACGCCATAGGGGAAAAGTATGGAGTAAAGGTTTTGCATGAAACGCATCGTGGAAGATTTCTATATAGTGCGCCTGCGTCCCTAGCCTTTTTCAAGACGAGCAAGGATCTTAAAATCTGTGCCGACTTTTCCCACTGGGTTTGTGTCTCAGAATCACTTCTTGAAGACCAAGAAGAAGTGGTCCAACACGGAATACAAAGGGCACACCACATCCACGGCCGCGTGGGACATGCACAAGGTCCACAAATCAATGATCCTAGAGCGCCTGAGTGGAAGGCCGAGGTGGACACTTTTACAAGTTGGTGGCAGCGGATTATAGACCGGGCGGTTGCCGATAACTTGCCTTACTTTACCATTACCCCAGAGTTTGGCCCACTTCCCTATATGTGGAGTAAGCCTTATTCCCAAGAGCCGCTTGGAGACCAATGGGAAATCAACTGTTACATGAAAGATTATTTGAAAAAAATACTAACGTATTAGAATATCTCTATGAAACCAATACTAGGCACCCTTTTCCACGCGGTCGGCGGTCTTGCGGCAGCTAGCTTTTATATTCCCTATTCGAAGGTTAAGGATTGGCCTTGGGAGCTCTATTGGTTGGTAGGAGGGATATTTGCATGGTTAGTCGCGCCATTCATCTTAATCACGGTAACCCTAGAATCACCTTTAGTTATTTTAACAAGTCTATCAATCAAGGCTGTGGCTTTGCCCTACATTTTTGGTTTACTTTGGGGGGTGGGTGGCCTTACTTTTGGACTAACAATGCGGTACCTGGGGGTAGGTCTTGGAATGGCTATAGCTCTCGGTCTGACTGCTGTGTTTGGAACACTTATTCCTCCAATAGCAAATGGTTTGATGCAACAATTGGTTAACACAACTGATGGACAAATTACACTAATTGGGATATTTATAGGAGTAGTGGGAATAGCAGTCGTAGGTCGAGCTGGAATTAAGAAAGACAAAGAGTTGGGGTCTCGTGGGAACGCGTCTATTCTTGAGTTTAATCTTAAAAAGGGGATGCTTGTAGCGTTTTTTTCAGGGATCATGTCTGCATGCTTTGCCTTTGGAATAGCTGCAGGTGAGGAAATCGTTGAAGCAAGCAAAGCGGCAGGCTCTCCTCCCCTTTTCGTAAATAGTCTATTATTTGGTGTAATTATGTTAGGAGGTCTAA
The DNA here is from genome assembly GCA_036386935.1 of Cytophagaceae bacterium. Lineage (GTDB taxonomy): Bacteria > Bacteroidota > Bacteroidia > Cytophagales > Cytophagaceae > DASVUU01. The sequence goes on from DASVUU010000809.1 coordinate 1,392, forward strand.
CGGTTAATGTATTTTATTGTATGTTTATGCTGGTAAAAAAGGAATACTTTAAAACAAATAACATCTGGACTCCTGGTTGGATTAGAAACTTAGTTCTGTGCATCGTAGCGGGATTCACCTGGTACAGTCAATTTCTGTTTTATGGTATGGGTTCCACTCAGATGGGCGAGTATGATTTCGCGAGCTGGAGTTTACACATGAGCTTTATAATTATACTTTCTAACGCTTGGGGCTTGAAAATGAAAGAATGGAAGGGTGTATCAAACAATGTTGGTTGGATTCTAATTTCCGGCTTGATTGTCCTAATCATTTCTACCATAATTATTGGAAGCGCTCAATTAATTGCTAAATAGAGCCAACAGATATTGGTCAAACTACACCTGATAATAAAATCTTTTCCAGGTAGAATGGCTGGACACCATTCCACCTGGTCATTTGATTTATAAGGTGAAACTACTCATCTCCCATCATTTCCAAGACGTGGGCCTTATATTCTCTAAGGTTTTCAAACTCTTCAAATTCGATCTTCTTGTTAATGGAGATAAGATGCTCTATTATTTCTAACGCAAGCTGAACAGGCTCTGTTTCTTGTCCCATTAGGTTTTCGTCCCAATTTGTACCTGCAAGAAGTTCATCATCGTGCATGCCTAAAAGCCAGTTTTCTAAAAATTCCGAAAGCGTAATTTCGGTCGTTTGATAGTGCTTCCACTCGTCTGTAGCAATAACTTTAGCTAGATCTTCGTCGGACCAAAATGGTATTACCTCCGCATCTTCAAAGTCATTGGACTCGCAGGTAGCCCATCCATCTTCAAAAGAAAGCCCCCATACAACGCCTGTTTCTGAAACTCGCTCAATAAATTTATGATGCTTCTCTTCAAATGTTTGCTCTTCTAGTGCCATTGTGCTCTTAAAATTAATTTTTAACAATTATAAACTTGTGAATAAAAAACTCTTCACTACCCTGCGTTAAATAATGAAAATGTGACTTCACCAATTCAATATAGGATACTGTAAAAGTAGTAAAGATTAATTATAATGTTTTTGTTTGTAGTAATTGATATCAATTATTCGACAATAGTGCAACTATTGATTGACCAACTTATGGCCACTTCATAAGAATTTGTACAATCATCGATATGCTAATTCTGAATATCATATTTTCTACCATTCATTACAGCTTTTCTACAATTCATGTAATACTTCAGCTAATATCCCTTTAGAAGGGCTCATCTTTGGACGATAAACAATGATCCAATTATGAAAAAAACGATCCTCACAAAGATTTTTATGTTTGCCATAGGCCTAGCTGCCATTGCGCAAACTGCCACACAAACGATCAGAGGGAAAATAGTAGATGAAGCTTCAAAAACTCCCTTAGAAGGCGCAACAATTATTATTATGATAAAAGACTCGGCTACTACTTTAGGATCGGCTTCTGATGAGAGTGGAAACTTTAAAATCTCAAATGTGCCTTTAGGAAGGCATACCTTAAAAGTGCTGTACTATGGCTATGAAGAATTGGTGCTTCGAGATATACTAGTGACAGCGGGGAAAGAAGTAATTTTAAATATAGGCGTAGTAGAGAATATTTCTCAGCTTGATGATGTAACGATTACCTACGACCGCTCCAAGGATAAAAATGTTACCAACAATCCACTTTCAACAGTATCAGCCAGATCATTTAATCTTGATGACACCAAACGTTATGCAGGTGCGCTGGGAGACCCATCTAGGATGGCGGCGAACTTTGCTGGAGTAGTGTCTGGCAATGACTCAAGAAATGATATTGTTGTGCGTGGGAACTCGCCTAACGGTATGCTTTGGCAATTGGAGGGAATTAATATTCCCAATCCAAACCACTTTGGCTCCCTTTCTAGTACAGGAGGCCCTGTAAGCTTGCTCAATAACAACGTGCTTGCAAAGTCTGATTTTCTTACAAGTGCATTTCCTTCACAATATGGAAATGCGACAGCAGCAGTATTTGACTTGCGAATGAGAAATGGAAACGACGAAAAAAGAGAAATGGTAGGACAGATCGGGTTTAACGGATTTGAATTGGGCGCCGAAGGTCCTTTTAC
>DASVUU010000810.1:0-3918 GCA_036386935.1 Cytophagaceae bacterium
GAAAATCATTACCTTTTCATCGCCAACCGAGTTTACACCGCTGATAGACAAACGGCTTTCAGGTTTTCCAATTGACATTAAAGTTATAAGTAATTCTCTGTATGTAGTATGCAGTGAAAACGAAGTATACAAAGCAAACGAGAGTGGATTAACTCGTGCTATTCCTTATACTACTGACAAGAAGATTTCAGAGCCGCATATCGTCAAAAAATTTTCAAAGTTTAAATGGGGAATCAGCGGAAACCAAATTTACTTGGCCGAAGATGGCCAACAAGATTGGTTTAGAGAAAAAGTCTTGGAATTTGACGTTGCTGATTTTAAGTTATTAAGCGACAGTGTTGCAATTTTCTGGGACGGTACGAAAAACAATTACATTTATTCAACTAGTAACTCTACTCCAAAAATTTACTTTCCTTCAGACCCAATTAAAAACTTCTTAGTAAATCCGATAACGTCCTTTTCAGTAAATTCAGGCAGTCAAGGCTGTTACCATCACATAGGCAATGAGGTCAAGTATAGAAGAATATCGGATTCAACTTTTACAACTTCTAGTGTATTAGGAAATCGATACGATGAAAAAGCTACCACAGCCTTTAATAACAAGGTCGAAAGCCATTTGCTTTTAAATGTTTTGAATTCTATTAATTCAAATCCTTATGCAATCCCATCGTTGAAGGATTTTAAGATTACGGACATGGACAAAAAAAACTTTTTGGATTTAGTTGACAAACAACTTGAAAGCAAGGAGATTGATTATGGAAATAGGAAGAAGAAAATCAACAAGGAGTTTTACTATTCAGTGCCTGCAATCCTCGACACTTTGAATGATTCGATCATTGCAAATATATTAGATCAGCGAGAAAGGGTTTGGAGCACAACTAGTAATTGGTTTACTATTCAGGTTGTCAACCAAAATCATGACACCCTCAACATTTCAAGAAACTATTATGTAAACAAAATGCCTTGGAATTTGCCCTGGGAATATGAATACAAGGGATTATATTTTAACTGTTACAATGTCGACTTTTCAAAACTCATCAATTTCTGCATTCCTGAAAATTTCATGGATAAAGAAGTCTTTGACAATAGATTTTTGATTATGCATATCGCAGACTATCTATACAACAAACCTTGACAAGTAAGGGATTGACGCTTCTATTCGTAGTCTTTTCGATTACGGGTAGCAAAAAGAAATTGGTGTCTCTCGCTATCCTTAGTTCCTTGAGCGGTATCTACATTGGCATGGTTGCAACAGTTGGCTTGATTGCCTCCTCAGTGGCGTGTCCCCTGACAGGCCGCTCCTATGAAGCAGTAACAATGTGTAGCTAATTTATCTTTTCATTACCTTTAAACCAGTATAATTAACTTGCGTTTTATTTATGCCAATTGAGAGAATAAGTATCAAACACGTGCGAAATTCGCGGATGGTTTTGAATGAAGTATACTTTTAGACAGACACAATTAAAGACTGGAAGCACTTGCTTGTCCAAGATGTTTATAAACAGTGTATAATAGACCAGTTGCAATGGCTAGTGAACCGTTCAAAGATTAAGGTTTATGGATTTGTTATAATGCCAAACCATATTCACCTAATTTGGGAGATGTGTGAAATGAACGGAAAAGAAATGCCTCATGCTTCATTTAATAAAGGACAAACTTTATCATTAAAGATTCTGATGATGTGATGGTCTGTCAGGGGACAGAACATGGGACTGGAAAATGGCGTAAAGGAATGTAAGGTGCTTACCTCTTCTTACGACTTTAATTAATCAATACAATTTGTAACTATGGAAGAGATTATATCAGACCACAAGTTATTACTAGGGATATTTTTGTGGTTTGTTCTTTTGTTCTTAACCATTTATAAACCACGCGTACCTTCTAAAAATAATGACCCTACTTCAGATATTAGAAGTTATATGTCACTTACTGTTATATATTTTGTATCATCTGGGTTTTAGTAGAAAAGTGCAATCATTGAGTCCTACGTACAGTTACAATTGCTTAGTATATATTTCGAACATGTGATTGAATGAGATTCTTTTAGTTCAGACTGACTACGTGCTAAGCTTAAATAACCGCCTATTAGATGTTGAATAATGCAAAAATTCTTACAAGGGAGAAATAGCTGTCTCGGTATCAGTTTACTTTCTCTATGTTCGCTATCTGTTTTTGAATGCTTGATGACAGTAGAAACTTATTATTCCTGTTTTACGTAGCACGTTTTTATTAGCTACATTCCTATTCACCTTCTCCAACTAAATTAACAAATCGATCCGGAATAGCACATTAGCAATTGGCCGTTAGATTTATCTGCTACTTGCTTTCGATGAAATTGGTCATAAATTGCTGCAGAAGAGTTTGAAGGCTTTTGCATTATTAAAGCCATTTTGGCCTCAAAGGTATAATCTAATGGTGTTTTCTTCCGCTATACGCAATCCTAGTTCAGTATCATGCTTGATACAATATGAAGCCTATCTACAAAATTTAACTGAACGGTAGAAGAAATACCTGGGGCTTTTATGATGATAAGAAAGGAGATTAAGCTGAAGATCAGTAGCCTGCTGAGATATATAATTCAGCAGCGAGTTGCTGGCTGTGGTGGAGGCCTATGAGAGGGATGGGAGGGTAGTGCAGCGAATGATGGACCCGTATACTGCTTCCCTGAGAAATTCGATGAAAGATAAATTACAAATAAACGTACCGGTACCTTTATCGGGTTGTTAGCGGTCAGGCTGAAAAGACGACACGGTAAACAATATTAGAAGCTAAGTATAATGAGCAAACAAAGATTTTTTATAGCGACAAGTGGAAATGACGATCAAGCATACAAAGAAGCAATGCAGTATGCTTGTAAACTTGCTGACAATGACCCCGAAATAAAAAGAGTTGTTTTGTTGGTTCACACCGAAAAGAATACGGGTTGGTTCGAAAGGATTTTTGGCAGAGAAATAGAGAAAAAATTATTTAAAGGAACAACATTCAAAAATTGCAGACATGTTTTTAAGTTTGAAACCAAAAAGACATACAGCGATAGTTACACTCCTTCTGACATTGTTATAACCTGCGGGCTTGACAGTGATGACGTACTTCCTATTGACAATTTTTATTCTGTAAAAACAATAGTTGCAATACCATGGCTTACTGACGGTTTGGATAAATGGGTGCAAACCTGGAACCCGACTGAAATAAGGAGAAATCAACAAGCAGTAGCTGCATATCCAGAGCCAACTTGTATTGTAAAGAAAGCGATGCAAGACTTGACTGACAGCATAAATATGTCAACAGGCATCTCCCACCCATCAGACGAAGAACAAGCCAAGTCATACATTCTTGCATTGTATAGGTATGAAGCCAATTTAGACGCTGACATTGTTGGTGCTTACCTTGTGAAAGAGTTACATTGGAATACAGATCACGCAAAAGACATAGAGAAATTAATCAACACTTTGAATAACAGAAAATACTTTCAGGGTGGCAGACGAACAGGACTTCAAAATTATTACAAACAATGGAAAACGGAATGTGGAGGTTGACGAAATCAGATGTGAAAATGAAGATAGACTGTAGTAGGCAAACATTGACAAAATAAAATAATGCGCCCTGACCCACTTGACTTTTGGAATAAATACGAGATAGTAAGTAGCTCTAATAATTATGTGCCGTCAAAAATCAAAAGCAAGGTCTGTAGGTATTGCGACAGGACAGACAAGGAAACAACTTTTAATCAAGACACGCATTTACTTCCCGAACTTATAGGTAGAAATGACATTTTGACCTTTGATGAATGCGACAGCTGCAACAAACTGTTTAGCGACTATGAAAGCAGTTTTTCGATTTTTATCCGACCATACATTACACTCTTAGGTGTCAAGGGCAAAAAGAAAATTCCAGCATTTCAATCACGGACAGTTGATA
>DASVUU010000811.1:0-4136 GCA_036386935.1 Cytophagaceae bacterium
CACTCAAGATTATTGTAGAAATCTTTAAAATTCTCCTTGCTGACATAGAGATTCTTCTTTTCTTTCCTTATGACCTCTCCTTTATCAATGATTGATATCTGATAGAAAAATCTAACTGACTCATGCTTATAGGAAATAGAAATGTCCGTTAGCTCCAGTTCTTTTTTTAGTTCTGTTTGCGAAAAACTATGTATCACTTTGTTCATTATCTTGGGGTGTATTAAGAGATGGGAATGTTTGAATCAGATCAAAGATTTGCGTGATTTCACTTTCAGTTAGCGTATGATATTTTTTGTGTACAGACACTACAGCACTGCATTTCAGCGTGGAAATATCGTAGTCAACCCTTCCAAGATTTGCCCCAAGAATATTTACATTGTTTATAGTAATAGTTTCTGTTTCCTCACCAGAAAGAAGTTGTAACAGCTCGCTTTTTCTTATAGGATCCTCCTCATTCTGGATAAGTCTGGCTAGCTCCTCTTCTGATAGATTGATATTGATGTCAGGCATAAATCTTTTGTTAAATTTTAGGTTGCGCAGTTTCGGATCTATCGAATAAAATTCCTGTCAAAACATTAAGAGTGAAAATATCTAGTTTGACCTTGAGGTCATCTGTTAGTGGTATAATGCAAACAGGGATATCTACCTCTGTCTCTTCATGCAGAATTCTAAGCTCGGACTCTCTTTTTACTCGCCCCACTTTTGTGTACAAAAAATTACCTTGCGCATCTTTAGGCACTATTAAAGTACCAGGCTCTTCATAAGCACAGGCTAAGTTTATACTAAAACACTTTTGGTAGTATTTCTTATAAATATCTTTATAGTCTAAAAGTAGACTAACAACTGCACTTCCGAATTTATCCTCCCTTTCTATCTTTTGATTACTTAAGGTGTTAAAGATTTCAAGAAATTTTTGATAGGTAACTTTCATATATCTGGTTTTATAAATTATTCGTTTCATTAGCCTACCTCTGTAAGTTGCACTAGTGCTACCCACCGGATTGTCTTATTTGCTTCGCCAGTGACATAAATTCTCAGAGCCTTATTAAAGTCATTTGCATTGATAATTACCTGCCATGATGATGCTGATGCTTCACGTTGATTGGTGAGTAATGCCAGGTCTATGAGACTAACCGTGCCACTGTTGTTTTTAATTAAGCCCCGGTACAAAAAAGAGGCAGTGGCCTGCGCCTGCCCTGGGAGTCCTGTTTGCTTTGCTACAATGTCTACCGTAAAGGCCCAGACTTTGCCAGAAGTCATAATCAGCTTCTCTGATACTCCATCTACCGCGAGTTCTGTTACAGAAGCATTAGTTGTCTGCTTTCTCATGCAAACCCTTGAATATTGGGCATCGCCAATACTGGAGAACTTTCCGCTTGCTCGGGTTACCTGTCCAGTTCTTTCGGCCTTGCTGTCAGCACCCCCTGCGTGTGAATAATTTGATGCTGCCTCTGAGTTCTGACCTTCTGCATGTGATCCTATTCCTCCAGCAATGGTACTGACACCTTGTGCATGCGAGTAATCACCGTTTGCTTTACTGTAAGCTCCCTCCCCATGTGAACCATTTCCAAGGGCAAGGGTCAGTACTCCTTCAGAATGAGAATAGGTACCCACTGATTGAGTTAGAGAACCCTCGGAATGAGAGTAATCCCCATTGGCCTTTGTATTATAGCCTTGAGCATGTGAAGCCATTCCTTTTGCAGTACTTAGGAAGCCCTCTGCATGTGAATAGTCACCTTCAGACTTGCTTCCGTTTCCTTCAGCATGACCTGCCTGGCCAACTACGACCGTCGAAATTCCCTCAGCGTGACCGTAACGTCCAAAAGAAGGATTTACACAAAGCCCGGATGAGATTCCTGTGAGGTCAAAACTTACATTAAACGTTGTCGTTATTCCCTCATAAACAGAATTGCTTATGCTGCCCTGAATGCCACTGGATGTTCCTCCAATTATATTATAGAAGAGCAAGGTGGCTCCAGAATGCAATTGTTGTGTTACATCACCCTCAATTATAACTTGACTTCCATTCACAGTAAAGCTCCTTGGCGGGTGTCCTGTAATGGTATTATTTCCTTCTGCGTGCGAGTAGTCACCGAAGGCTTGAGTATTACTACCAAATGCTGAGGCGGTAATGCCCCCCGCAATGGTACCTTCACCTGCAGAAAATGAATTGGATCCCCAAGCTTTATTACCAATACCCAGCGCGACGCTTCCCAGGCTCATTGCCCATGCACCATACCCCATTGCCAAAGAGTATTCACCTTCGGCTTTATTGGTGGCCTGAGAGCTTTTTATACCATTACCCGATATTCCTGTAAATAAAAACGGTGAAGATCCACCTGTGATATCGCTCAGGTATGCAAGCTGCTCTTTTATACCATCACCAGGTGAAAACTCAAGTCGCCGTGCAACTGAATATTGTAGCTCTCCATCCTCTAAAATATCTTTGTCTTCAGAGTTCCTTCGTATCCTAAAGGGTGCTAAAATTGAATCACCCTCCTTTATATCAAGCCTTGCTGTAGGATATGTCAGATTTACACCAATGTTACCGTATGTTCCTGGCAAGCCATTTCCTCCTCCAATAAAAAGACTTGGGACCGTAGAGTTTGTGCCCAGGTAAATACTGTTCCCAATATTATTGATGAGTGGGCTTTCGGGGCTTATCCCTCCACCTATTACAATCCCCCGCGCCTGTGTAGAATATAAAAAGTTACCAACCAATACTGAAAAATCGCTGCCATAAAAAGCATTTAGATTTGCTCCTATGAGTATAGAATAAGCGGAATGCGACTCAGCGGCAACCCCAATGACAGTTGAAGAATCGCCATCGTTGGTTAAATTGCTACCTATAGATGTGGATCTAAATGAACTCGCACTTGCAAAAATTCCGATCGCTGTGCTCTGGCTTCCCATAGCCTTTGACGATCCGCCAATGGCCGTTGAATAAGTACCAGACGCTTCACTGTAACTTCCTAATGCTAAACTGATATAATTTGTAGCCTTGGAATATCCACCGAATGCGAAAGAATAATAACTAGTTGACTCTGATCTTACACCAACTGAAAGTGCTGTATCCCCAAGTGTTTCAATCCCAGCAGAGGTAAAATATATGGACTTTCCTTTCGATGAGATCCCGAGGCCCAAGTCACTATCGTAAAAAAGCCCCTCGCTTGGATAGCCAGTAAAGAATATAGATGGCAACTGGTATGTGCCATTTGGTAACCCAAGTTTACCTGTAAGGTTACCACCACTGATTGGAAGGTAAATATCGCTGAACGCGTCTCTCCAATTGGCGTCGTCTTTTAAGCTATCGTATTTTTGACTATTACTTGTGTAAGTATGCCATAAGGGATCATAGAGTTTGTAATATCTATTTTCACTTATTACGAAAATGGTCATTCCCATTCTTCTCCGACCCGAACTCAATAAATCTCCAGTATTTAATAGATCAATTTCCTGTTTAACGGGTATTGCATAAAGTTCATGAAGGTAAAAGACTTCATAAGCCCCTCCAATGCCCATAAATGGATAGTGAGAGCCAAATTTGTTGGCCTCCGTATCGCCTATGCTTAAAGGATCTCCGACAATGGTTCCAGGTATATTTGCCATTTAGTTTATATCGACGTTATATGTTCCTGTTAATTGATTGCCACTTCTATGAATGTAGAATGGAGCTACAAAATTGTTAGGATTAGTAAACTGGAAGTTTTGTGAAATAAAAGCGTTGTTTGACAGTCCGTTCATCACAAAAGAACTCTGGCCAAAAGCAACCGGATTAGCAAAGTATATGAATTCGTTTGAGCAGTTAAACACTCTCGGGGGCTGATCCTTAACAGTCGAAAATTCGAAAGTCCCTCCTGCTAGTGCATTCAGGAACGAACTGATTTGCGCCTCAGTCATCGCGAGCAAGTTCTGGGTACTTGTAAACCAGAAACGAAAGTGTCGGTACAATACAAAAGTGACGGCATTGGAACTTGTGCTACCAGCCTGCACTGCCATTGAGAAGGTTGTATCAGTATTCGCAGCAGTCTGCACGTTAACAACCCCTGATTGGGAGTTACCAGTAGCTAAAATTTGCTGGCCGCCGACTATTATGGCCGTGATAGGATTGGATTTTTTGATAGCTGAGAAACTCA
>DASVUU010000812.1:0-12571 GCA_036386935.1 Cytophagaceae bacterium
AAGACAAATCGTCCCTTCTCGCTGATTTCAAAAAAGCTGTAGGCTTTCCATTTGTTATAAAAGCCCCGTATCAAGGTTCTTCTATAGGTATATCCGTCATTAATTCTGATGATATAAAATTATTCACCGAGGCAATAAACAAAAGCTTCTTTATACAGCAAATAGAATTAAATAATTGGGCAAAATATACGAAAGAACAAAAGATCACATTCTTAAAAACTCTCACAGACATACGTGAGGGAATAGGCCTACCGGTCGTGGCTAACGAACAAATTATAAAGCATCCTGAGGATTTATTAAAAGCAATAGATGATGCATGTGAACGAATTCCTGACGGTACCTTCACAATCGAAAGTCTCGACAATGAGGAAGAAATAATCATTGAGGCTTTCATCGGCGGAAAAGAATTTTCTTGTATAGTTGTACAAGACGATCAAGGGAAAGCAATTGCATTGCCTCCTACAGAAATTGTAAAAGGAAATAAGGTATTCGATTACAGGTCGAAATACCTACCAGGAATGACTCGCAAAATCACTCCTATTAATCTTCCCTCAGATGAAATAGAAAAAATAAGGGAAGAATGCGAAAGGCTTTTCAATGAATTACGGTTTAATGTATATGCCAGAATTGACGGTTTCATTACTGAAAAAGCGGAAATATTTTTAAATGACCCAAATACAACTTCGGGTATGTTGCCGTCTTCATTCTTTTTCCACCAAGCCGCAGAAATTGGCCTTAACCCTTCCCAGTTCCTAACTTATATCATCAGAACATCCATCACTGAGAGAATAAAGTCAGGGAAGAAAACATTCGCACTGAAGCAGCTAGCCTCAACTCTTGATAAAAAATTAGCAGAGCAGAAAAAGAATTTAGCTGCTCGAAAAAAGATTGCCATTGTCATGGGAGGGTTTTCTTCAGAAAGGCATATATCTGTCGAGAGCGGCAGAAATATCTATGAAAAGCTTTCTTCTAGTACCAAATATGAACCCATTCCTGTATTCCTTACGGGGGATGAAAATGAACATCTCTTATACATTATTCCTGTAAACATCATGTTGAAGGACAATGCAGATGACATTAAAGAAAAAGTTTTAAATTATAACAAGAACAAACGTCATCCCATATTGGATAAAATAATTCGAGAGGCCAACTCGATCACAGAAACTTTTTCCACAAATGTAATTTTCGAACCAATCAAAGTAAGTTACTCCGACTTAGCTGAAAAGGCGGAGGCGGTTTTCATTGCGCTACATGGCCGACCTGGTGAGGATGGTGCGATACAAAAGGAATTAGAAAAATACAACCTCCCTTATAACGGTTCAGGTATACATAGCTCTGGTATCACTATCAACAAGTTTGAAACAAATAAGATACTTCGGGAAAATGGAATACATGTTGCCAACCATAAGCTAATATTCAAAGAGAATTGGATCGACAATAAGTCGGCTTTAATTGAAGACATAGAAAAAACTTTCAAGTATCCTTTTATAGCTAAACCTGCAGATGACGGATGTAGCTCTGCAGTGAAAAAGATAAAGACCAGGCCTGAACTAGAAGCCTTTTGTAAGTTGATGTTTGGGCAGGAAGATCTTCACGACTCTGAAAGTGCCAAAGTCCTGAATCTAAAGTATAATGAAGAATTTCCTTTAAAAAATTATTTCTTGATTGAAGACCTTATTACAAAAGGTGATGCTAAGCACTTCCTAGAAGTCACGGGCGGGTTATTGACCAGCTATAAGGATGGCAAAATTGATTATGAAATGTTCGAGCCTTCTGAAACCCTGGCTTTCGGTGATATTCTATCTTTAGAGGAAAAATTTTTGGCAGGCGAAGGGCAAAACATTACCCCCGCCAGATTTGCAAAAGATAAAGAGGATTTTAAAATAATCTCTTCTCAAGTTAGGACTGAGTTGAAGAAAGTAGCAGAGATCCTAAAAATAGAAGGATATGCGCGGATAGATGCCTTTGTTAGAGTTTATGAAAATAACCGTGCAGAAACTATTGTAATAGAAGTAAATTCCTTACCAGGGATGACACCAGCTACATGCATTTTTCATCAAACCGCACTGAATGGATATAAGCCTTATGACTTTATTGACAACATTCTCACGTTTGGTATTGAAAGAGTAAATAATAAAAAAGTAAAAATATAATATGGTCCTAAAAGCAAATTCCCCTAAAGATATCTTTATACATATAGCCATTATGCTAGTGATCACTGCTGGAATAATAATGGGCTTCTTTTATTGGTATCTCCCTATGGCGACAAACCATGGCGAAACAATTGCAGTTCCTAAGCTGACTGGACTAAGTCTTTCCGAGATAGAAAGTGTGTTGAATAGTAAGAATCTAAGGTACGCGGTTAATGATTCATCTTATGCGCCTGGAAAGAAGCCACTAACGGTATTAAGTCAACATCCACTGGAGGGCACGCAAGTGAAGGAAAACAGAAAGATTTACATTTCTATCAGTACTAAGAATCCTCCCAAGGTAAAGATGCCTAAGCTAATAGATGGCTCTTTAAAAAGTGCCGAGATTTCGCTTAAAAGCTATAATCTATTTTTGGGGAATGTAAAGTTTGTATCAAGCCCATACCTGAATTTGGTTGTGGACCAAAAGGTTAATGGTAAAAGTATATCAGCGGGAACGCTTATTTCGAAAGGTTCTAAGGTTGACTTGGAAGTTGGGAATGGCAGTGGAGGACAGACTATTGAAGTTCCTGACCTGGTTGGTATGGAAGAAGAGGAAGCAAAAGCCTTGCTTAGCGAAAAAGGTTTGTTGCCCGGCCTAATAAAAATTGAACCCTCGGATGAGAAGGATGGGACTGTAACGAAACAAAATCCGGAAAGCGGCAACATTAAAACTGGTGAAATGGTTGATCTGTGGATATCAGGTGAGAACTAGTCTTCAACAACTTACTTGGCAATAATTCCTTCATATTCTCGTTGGGAAACCTACAAACTACCATTTATGAAACTATTTTTATTTTTACTTGCCCTTATATGTGCGCAATCGACGATTGCACAAGTTTCTATCAGGGGCATAGAATCTGACCCAAATAGAGCAGGTAATGCCTCTTTAGCTAACGCCAGGGAGGAAGGAATAAACGATATAGACTATTTAGATGCGCTAAGTCTGCCTTTTTTTGAAGATTTTAGCTCAGTAGGCCCATCTATTGAGAGTGTAATCACTTCTGAGAGTGCGGTTATTATCAGAACTTTTCAGCCTCATGGTTTTATTAGCCCTACAGAAATTGTGATCAGCCAGATGAAAGGACAGGACACTGCTGACTATTTGAATGGTAGATGGTATGCCAAAGGGATTGATAAATATCAATTTCAATTATATAGAGATGCAGCTACCGCAGACCCTCTTTTGGGAAAAGGGCGGCCTGTGAGTGACGCTAAAATTGGGCAATACGCCATTGTAGGCGTGAATTTCGGCCCAAATCCAGATCTTTTTAAATGGGTGAATTCTAATAACATTTATGTCAACAATAGATTTGCTATAAATCCTCCTTCGATATATACCGCGACTTTTGATGGACTAGACTCTAGAGGCGAAAGATATGTAATCACGGCGACTCAAGGATGGGGTGATACACTTACATCAAGAAAAATAGACCTATCGTCAGTGAAGGCAAAAGAAGACTCTGCACACCTCTCCTTTTGGTGGCAGCCAGGAGGGTTGCTTGACATGCCCGACTTTGCTGATATTCTGAAATTAGAATTTAAAAATAGAAAAGGCTCTTGGGATGTCATTAAACAAATCAAGGGTGGCCAATCCGTTCAAATGTCTAAAGTTTTTAATTATGAAGTTATAAAAATAGACACCAGTTATTTCCACAATAGCTTTCAATTCAGGTTTGAAAGTTTTGGAAGACGTGACGGAGCAGTGGATGCATGGAACATTGATTACATATTACTTGACAAAAATAGGGATACGTCGAGATGGGCCACGAAAGAAGGCTCGGTTGTTTCTCTTCAAACATCTGCGTTGAAAGAGTATTCTGCGATGCCGATTAACCAGTTCCAAGCAACTGATTTGAACAACGAAGTAAATTTAAGCATAAGAAACATTTCCAATTCACCGCGTACCTTCAATCTTCCATTTAGCTTATCGTTGAATAATTCAATCGTTTTAGAAACGGATTTGCGTAGTAACGCCCAGCCTGCACTTAGTGCGAAAGAATTCCGTGAAATAAAAAGCAATATCAATGTAAGCAATGTTAATATTGACAACAGTGCTAAGGTGGCGGTTTTAAAATATTCACTTGCAGCCGATTTCACTGATCCAACTAATCAAAGGATAAATTTATTGAGGAATAACAATGATTCTACCTTTACAATCTTAAGCGACTATTTCGCTTATGATGACGGTACGTTTGAAAAACTATTTGAGCTTAAAGCTCCTTCCCCATTGAACCAGGCCGTAGTTGTGAGCAAGTTTAGTCTAAAGTCACCAGATAGATTGGACGCTGTGGATGCAGATTTCCCAAAAGTGGGTGCGAATATTACCGCTGCAAATCAAAGGCTAAGAATAAAGGTCTATGCAGATGACAATGGAAAACCAGGCTTGGCACTTGACAATGGAAAGGATACTGTGAGAATTACTCAAAATCCTGATAATAGCAAGCTAGAAACATTTCAGCGGTACCAGTTAGACTATCCACTGGATTTGCCGGCCGGCACTTTTTATGTTGGGTTTCAGCACGAGGGAACCACAACCATTAGTTATCTTGGATTGGATGGTAATACAGCTCCTATAGGCAAGCAATTTTATAAGCTTACCAACGCTGGCCCTTGGGTAGAAGATAATGGAACCAACTTTGGAGGAGCGGCTCTGATGATACGACCGGTTTTCAAGGCTCGCAACATAGACGCTACTACAGATTCTGAGAAAAATAGCCTTACCTGTGAAGTATTTCCAAATCCATCGACTGGTGTGATTCACATCGAAGGAGATGTAACGGTTGCTAATTTGTATGACGCGTCGGGAAAGCTTATCCAAAGCTCCGTATACAATTTTAACGAATCTAAGACCATTGGTAATTCCAATCTTTTGCCTGGCTTCTATTTCTTGCATTTAGAAAATGACCATCTGAAGGCGGTAAAGAAAGTGGTGATAATTAAGTAAAACTGGCTGAAGACACGAATTCTGACAGGGTTTACAAATAAGCTTTACCTAAATCAAAATTCTGCAGTCAATTAAAAAAGGTTTGATCTGAACGGGTGAACCTTTTCTCCTACTTTACAGTCGTTGAGAAATCCTGAGGTTAGGAGCCATAAGCCTTACGTTCTGCCTATTCTTTACATTTTTTTTCGCTCCTTGCTAGAGTGCAAGATGGGAGGAATAAAGGACTGCTCTAACTATGATATGAAAGGGTTTTTGTGTGTATTAATTTACGTCGTTCGTTAGACTAAGTATCCTTGGAAGGGCAATTTAGAGGTATTAAATGGTCTATTTGAAGTTAATGCCAAACTATTAATCAAACATTTACCTTAGCAACCCGCCAAAGATGTTATCGTTTGAATCTAATACTAACCTTACCTTATGAGACTATTTTTCTATCTATGGATTCTTCTTTTTTCTCAAATAATTTCCGCACAGGTTTCGATTAAGAGTATAGAATCTGACCCAACTAGAGCATCGGACTTTTCGTTGACTAACGGTCGGGAGGAAGGGGTAAACGACTTAGACTTTGAAGATGCCCTAAGCCTTCCGTTTTTTGACGATTTTACCACCTTCGGTCCATCCATCGAAAGTGTGATTGCCAATGAGGGAGCTCCCGTTGTTATCAAAACATTTCAGCCTCATGGCGTCATTTCTCCCAGGGAAATATTGATAAGCCGCATGAAAGGAAAAGATACTGCTGATTATTTGAATGGCAGATGGTATGCTAAGAAGGTTGACAAGTATCATTTTGAATTATATGTGGATCTCTCTACTGCACGACCTCTTCTAGGAAAAGGTCCGTCGGTTAATGATGCTAAAATCGGCCAATATTCGATAGTTGGCTTGAATTTCGGCCAAAATCCCGATCCTTTTAAATGGGTTAATTCTAACAACATTTATGTTAACAATAGATTTGCAGTAAATCCACCCTCTATATATTCAGCTACCCTTGATGGGCTAAATGCAAAAGGAGAGAGATATGTAATCACGGAGACTCAAGGATGGGGCGATACACTTACGTCGAGAAAGATAGATCTATCGTCCCTAAAGCCAAATGAGGAGTCTGCTCATCTCTCCTTTTGGTGGCAGCCAGGTGGTTTGCTTGACATACCTGATTATAACGATACTTTGAAGTTAGAATTTAAAGATAGAGGGGGAAAGTGGAAGATGATAAAAAAGATTATTGGCGGACAATTGACTTCATTGGCGAAGGTGTTTAATTATGAAGTAATAAAAATTGATCCCAGTTATTTTCATAATAGTTTCCAGTTCAGATTTGAAAGTTTTGGAAGACGCGACGGAGCTGTAGATGCATGGAACATTGATTACATATTACTTGACAAAAATAGGGATACGTCGAGATGGGCCACGAAAGAAGGCTCGGTTGTTTCTCTCCAAACGTCTGCGTTGAAAGAGTACTCTGCGATGCCAATAAACCAGTTTGAGGCAAGTGATTTGAACAATGAGGTCAATTTAAGCATAAGAAACATCGCCAACTCACCTCGGACCTTCAATCTTCCCTTTAGATTATCTATGAATAACTCATTGTTATTGGAAACTGACTTGCGAAGTAATTCCCAGCCTGCACTTAACGCTCGGGAATTACGACAGGTTAAAAGTAACATAGAGATAAGTGCTCTTAGAATTGATAACACGGCAAAGGAAGCTGTATTGAAATATTCGCTTGCAGCAGATTTTACCGATACATCCAATCAAAGGCTAAATCTATTGAGCAATAACAACGATTCTACTTTTACAATACTAAGCGATTATTTTGCTTACGATGACGGTACCTTTGAAAAGCTTTTTTGGCTACACGGCACACTAAATCAAGCAGTTACCGTCATTAAGTGTACGTTAAAATTTCCAGATCGATTGATAGCGGTTGATTTGAATTTTCCCAAAGTAGGAACTGACATTTCAGCTTCCAACAAGAAATTAAGGATAAAGGCTTATGCCGATGACAATGGTAAACCAGGATTAGCGCTTGACAATGGAAAAGATACAATAACCATTATTCAGGAATCCGACGGTACGAAGCTGGAGACTTTTCATAGATATCAACTGAAAACTCCTTTGGATTTGCCATCAGGCGTTTTTTATATAGGGTTTCAGCATGCGGGGACTACAGCAAATAGCTATTGTGGCCTAGATGGAAATACAGCTGCGCCAGGCAAACAATTTTTTAAATACACCAACGCTGGCCCTTGGGTAGAAGATAATGGAACCAACTTTGGAGGAGCGGCTCTGATGATACGACCGGTTTTCAAGGCTCGCAACGTAGACGCTACTATAGATTCTGAGAAGAACAGCCTTAGCTGTGAAGTATTTCCAAATCCATCGACTGGTGTGATTAATATCGAAGGAGATGTAACGGTTGCTAATTTGTATGACGCGTCGGGAATGCTTATCCAAACCTCTGTTTACAATTTTAATGAATCTAAGACAATTGGTAATTCTAATCTTTTACCTGGCTTCTATTTCTTGCATTTAGAAAATGAACATCTGAAGGCAGTGAAGAAAGTCGTGATCATTAAGTAAAAGTGGATAGGGATACCTTGTTAACGTTAACAAGCATTTAATTTCAGGAGACACCTATTGTCACTAGAAAGTCTTTTGAAAGATAAATTCAGATCGCACTTGCATTACGATGAGTGAAAGTGGAAAATCTGATCTTCAAGATTAGGAGAAAACTTTTACTCAGCTTTCATATTTTACCAGCTAGGAGTATAGTTTTCCCACTAAATTTATACAACTACACACTTAATCCTTATAAATCTTCAAAGCTTCCTTACTCGACAGTAAGAAACCGAGGAGTGAAACATAGAATAAAGATAACTAAGGACAGCCAACCTAGGATCTTTCTTTTTAGATCTAACGGTTCTTCTATATAGGCCTCTGGGTGATATACTCCAAGAAACCTACCCACCAAAAGCGAGAATACTAAATAGCCAGAAAATCCTTCCGAGTTTGGAAAAAAGTAGGCCGTAAGAAAATGTAAAACGAACATACTTGTAGCGATTAGCAGGTTGGTTGTTTTACGTTCCGTAATTTTAGAGAATACCAAATACAGAAATAAAAGGTATAGAGGCGAGAAGGTAAGGAAGTCGTCCATGCTTTGTAAGGGTACAAAGCCATCTGAAAGAACAGGCTTATTAAAAAGCCCCATTCCGCCGACAAATACCAATACTCCAAGAATACCAGCTGAAATAATCTTTTGGCGCTTCGCCCCGACAAGCCCATACAAAATATGCCCGCCGTCCAATTGTCCTATTGGTAAAAGATTTAAGGCTGTAAAAAACAAGGCTACATACCCAGCGAACAGAAGCGGATAATGCATCATCTCATAGTGGTTGGGGATGAGTGAGGGATCTGCTACCACAAAATTTTCAAAAAAAGCAAAGATGAGATTGCTACCGGTAGATACTAATATAGATGAATCTACCATAGAACCCTTGCTATAAACTTGGCTGGCATAGTCTAGCCCATATTGCTTGTATTCTGGATGTATTTCAAAAATATACTCTTGTGGTGGGAGATGAGTGAAGCCGTAGAAAAGTATGATCATTGCGGCTACAAACCCCGCTAGAGGGCCAGCGATGCCTATGTCGAATATTTCTTTGGTTGATTTGAGCAAGCTCTTCATTTTAATAAAAGCACCCATCGTACCAATGTTAATAATACCGATTGGTGGCATTGGTATGTAAAAAGGCAATGAAACTTTTACCTTATAGATGCGGGCAGTAATGTAGTGGCCATACTCATGAACGGTGAGTATTAGTAAAAACGGGATGGCGAATGGCAAACCATTAATAAAGATTTCCTCGATTGTGTCTATCTTCTTGCCGATAAGCCCAGCTCCGGCCAAGGTTGTTGTTCCAATAGTGGTGACAAGTAATGCAACATGTATTGCGATGTCTTTTGGGCTATGTTCAGGCATTGGCGATTATCTCTATTATATCGTTTTCCTTAGTAACATGTATAGTCTGCCACCCTGCTTTAATGGCGCCTTCTATATTGTCAATATTGTCATCAAGGAAAAGGGTCTCTTGTGGATTTAAATTTTGATCCTTTATGACATAATCATAAATTTCTCTTCCTGGTTTAGCAGTTTTTATTTCATAGGAATAAAAGGCTTTATGGAATAACTTTTTCAAATCGTCAACCCCGCAGGTATTATTCAATATTTGATTGATATGCTGGATGTGTATTTGATTAGTATTACTTAATAAGAAGACTTTATACTTCTCCTTTAAAGATTGAATCAGTTGTATTCGCTCCAATGGAATGTCGAGAAGCATCTCGTTCCAGGCTTTGTCTATTTCCTGGTCACTAAGCTGAGGATTTATCTCTCTGCGCATCAGCTGACGAAAGGCTTCGTTGTCATAAGCTCCCGCTTCGAACTGCTGAAAAACTTGTAGTTCTTCGAATCTCTGAAATATTTGGTCTGTATCCTTCCCAGCAAGCTTTGCGAAGGCTTTATAGGTATCCTGAAAATTGATATTTAGTATCACACCGCCGAGGTCGAAGACTATATTTTTTACGGATGAAAATTTCAATTAAATATTAGTTTGAAGTTTGCCTTATTGCCTGCAAATATGTAAAATTGCGCTCTCAAAAATAAATCGCACCTAGATTTATTAAAAACTTTTGAGCATTTGCAGTGATTTACGATAATTAAATCGCACTTTTGCAAACGATTTAGGGCCCTTAGCTCATTCGGTTAGAGCAACTGACTCATAATCAGTAGGTGGTTGGTTCGATTCCAACAGGGCCCACAAAATGGACTGTACAGATACAAGATTCTGACAGTCCATTTTTTTTGCGGTGCCACATTTTTGCAACCCATTCCTACTCTGGCAAATTCTATTGACTAAAATCCATTTTTAATCTTTTCGATGCTTGGTGCTTTTGATGACTGGAGCCTTGGCAAAATCTTTATGCGGATAAATGACATCCTCCTCCCCTATGTATAGTATGAAGTCCCACAGGTTGACGGTTTAACAAGAGCGAATAAATTACTGTTGAAGGACCTTTCAATTCTGAATTTCAATCTGAATACTAGATCCCACTAAGGATCCACGAAATTTAATATATGATCATCAGTCTTGAAATTTCAAAAACTTAGATAAGTTTACTAAGAATTGAATTCAATATTCTAAAAGCTTAAGACCGGAATGTCCGTGAAAAAATTTAAATCCGTGAGCAATCTATGCATGTTGCTATTGCTAATAAACCATGCATACAGCCAGCCCTCTCTAAAAAGACCTGAAGTATCGTTGTCTGATTACCGGTTTATACGAAATAATTATCAGCAAAGCTCTACACCATTTTTATTAGGAAACGCCGAAATGTACGGGTTGGTGGACCAAGAAGGAGGAGGTTTTGATCATGTTTGGTATACCGATGTATGGGAAGATTATTCCACCCGTAAAGCAATATCAGGGCCTTTATTTGAATGTGTATCTAAAAAAAGCGAACAGATAAGCAATTATAATCAGGAGATAAAATTAGATGAAGGAGTGGTCAGAACTAGTGTCGTTTATGCAGATGGTACAGGTTATGAAAGCTCGATATTTTGTTCCATGCAGGATAAAAATCTTTTAGGAATTAAAATAAAGACGAAGCCAACAGGCAAACCTTCAGCATGGACGTTAGGATTATTAAACGATAAAGTTTTTTTAAAATATCCATCGGACAAAGAGGCCCAGGGCAGAAGTTCATGGTTTGGATATTTACAAGCTTTTGCCTTCAGTGCAAGGACAGATAAAGCACTAAAAAAGAACCCGCTAGGCTTATATGAATTTACACTTAATCCTGGCGATTCCATCACGCTTATTTACAACCTAACGACAATTTTTGATACACCTGACTTTGAAAAGACAGCCTATACAGCGCCTTCAAAGCCAGCCCAGTATGATCAACTTCTTTCGGAGCACGTTCAGGCATTTAAGCAAAATTGGAAGGAAACAGCTTCGATTATTCTTCCAAAAAGCGACTATGCACAATTGTATTATAGGTCTCTTTATTGGCTATTTAGTGTAGCCGGGGACAGTAAGTTCTTACCAAGTGAAGGAATTTCTCCCGCAAACGACCCTTATGAATATTGGAATATGATTCCTTTTACCTACGGTGGTGCAGGCTGGGCAGCTAAGGCTTACATCGCTTTGGGAAATAAAGGCCTTGCTAACAAAATGCTTCAGGCTCATTTTAAACCTGAGGCGTTAAGGGAAAATGGAAGAAAAATGTTTCCTAAAGGAGAGCAACCACTTTATCATTATCAAAAGTACTTGGGCCAATACGAATATTTAAAAGAATACTCTGATGACATTTGGTTGTTTGGGCATGAATTGAATATGGACAATACCAACCACTATTGGATGTGGGACAATTCTCATGGCGATTGGCAGGCCCATCTAAATGCGTTTGCGGCAAGTATGTTTCATAATTATAGTGAATATTTCCCTGACGATGCTTTCACCACTCAAAAGACCTATCCGGTTTTAAGGGGTACGGCTGAATTCTGGAGAAACCTGGCTAAGTGGAATGAATCGCTGAAGGCTTTTGTCTTGCCGCCTCTTAATTCGCTTACCGAAGATCTATTTCAAGCCTCACCATTGGATGCTGCGTTAGCTGCTAAATGGAACCTGTCAATGGCAGCTCGCTATGCCAGGGTTTTAGGCAAAGACCCACAACTTGCACAACAATGGGACAGCATCTCAAATAAGCTATTCATCCCTCAAAATGCAAACAAATATCTTGAGTTCTTAGGTGATAGTGGTACAAGGCAAGGGGGTGGATACCAGGGCATTCGTGGTGTGGTCTATCTATCCTACCCTACCGTAGAATTGATACCTTCTCTGGATAGGTTAAAGATCAATAATTCCTTAGATGACGCATGGAAAAGGAATAAGCAGGGCGAGGGCATGATCACCTTTTTAGCAAATTGGTTTGCGCTTTCAGATGCATTTATGGGAAAGGGAGAAAATGCTTTTGAAAAATCTTCGTATTGCCTCACTCAGATGGATGAAAGCAAATCCACTCTATTTGAAGTTAAAACTGAGCCACGACCATACTTTCTAACGGGCTACGCGTCCTTTTCTTTGGTGGTAGCCTCAATGATGCTACAGTCGTATAATGATACCATCTACCCTTTTCCAGCTATCCCAAAGGCATGGAACAATGTGGCATTCCATGATTTACCGGCCTGCCACAACATCAAAGTGTCTGGAGAAATAAAGGGCGGGAAGGTAAAATGGATTGAATACGTTAGTAACGGAAAGATCATTCATAGACAAAAAACTAACAAGCCTGCATTTGTCTCTGTCAGTAACGGACAATTAATTGTCAAAAACTAATATCATCCACCGGACCCTAGGATCAGATTACTATTCTT
>DASVUU010000813.1:0-21569 GCA_036386935.1 Cytophagaceae bacterium
ACTTTGTACTTACGTACAAGGCAATGTTGAATCAAGATAAGAATCCCAACAAATTTGTAGACACCGAAATAAATTATGACCAATGGAGACGCATGATTATGTCCTTCGGGTTTGGAGACCGGCTTAAGGTGGATCTTCCAAATATCAAAAGTGGTAACATTCCTAGCAATAAATATTATGATAAGTTGTATGGTGATCTTCATTGGAAATTTTCTACCATATATTCCCTAGGGATTGGGCAGGGCGAGGTTTTAGTTATCCCAATCCAAATGGCAAATATGGCTGCAGGTATAGCTAATCGCGGATGGTTTTATACTCCGCATTTAATAAAGGGTCTGGGCAAAAGTATGAGGCTCCCTGAAGAATACAAAGTTAAAAACAAAATTGAAGCATCTCCAGAACATTTTCAAGCCGTCATTGATGGAATGCAATTGGTAATGGAAGGTGGTACGGCGCGGTATTATGGATTTGTACCGGGTATGGACATTTGCGGTAAAACGGGTACTGCTCAAAATCCGCATGGAGAAGATCACGCCGCGTTCATCGCCTTTGCACCCAAAGATAATCCTAAAATCGCGATTGCTGCATACGTAGAAAATGCTGGTTTTGGAGGCTCATGGGCCGCTCCAATCGCCACCTTAATGATGGAAAAATACCTAAATGATTCTATTTCTAGACCAAAGATCGAGAAGTACATCTTAGATAAAGACTTTATAGGCAGAAAAAAGAAAGACACAACAGATGCGATCGGAAGGACAGTTACCCAAAAACCTTGATTGGCTTACAGTTTCGTTATACATACTGTTTGTGGTAGCGGGATGGTTGAACATCTTCGCGGCGGTATATGACGTTGAAACTCATCCCAACATTTTTGATTTTACACTGAACTCAGGTAAGCAGCTTATCTGGATAGGCACTGCCTGTCTTTTGATTATAGTGATTTTGGCAATTGACTATAAATTTTATAGCACATTTGCCTATGTAATCTACGGGTCAATGCTAGTGCTTTTACTTTTCACTATTTTCGCAGGAACTGAGGTAAAGGGTTCTAAGTCTTGGTTTGAAATAGGCTCTTTTAGAATACAACCTGCGGAGTTTGCAAAGTTCTCGACAGCGCTTGCCCTGGCTAGTTTTCTGGGGAAAATAAATGTAAAATTTGACAAGAAGAAGACCCAAGCGATCGTAGCCGCTATTGTAGGGCTCCCTGCCATTCTAATATTACTCCAGAATGAGACAGGCACTGTGCTCGTTTTTTCCGCATTTGTGCTAGTTCTTTATAGAGAAGGTCTATCTCCACTCGTGCTCATTTTCGGGGCGGTGTGCGTAACTTTGCTCGTTCTTACCCTGATTTTTGACCCTAAATATATTACCGTTGGGATCATAATTATCTCAGCATTGCTTTTAATCAATATTCTATCAGATTTGAGAAGAAAGAGTATCCGGCCGAAAACTATCCTTTTAAAATGCCTTACAGTTATTATCGGTTGTGCGATGTCTGTGGGGATAGTCTTCAGTGTTAATTTTTTTATCAATGATGTACTTCAAGAGCACCAAAGAAAAAGGATCCAAGTACTTGTAGACCCTGACATCGACCCACTTGGGGCAGGCTACAATGTTACTCAGTCGAAGATTGCCATTGGATCTGGAGAGTTTATTGGGAAAGGGTTTTTACAAGGCACTCAGACAAAATTCGACTTTGTACCTGAGCAAAGCACTGACTTTATATTTTGCACCATTGGCGAGGAACACGGGTGGATGGGAAGCACCCTTCTGATAATGTTGTATGTGCTATTCTTAATGCGATTAGTGTACCTAGCTGAAAGGCAAAAAGACAAATTTACCCGCATCTATGGGTACTCTGTAGCATGTATAATATTTATCCATTTTATGATAAATATTGGTATGACGATTGGCATTTTCCCTGTGATAGGGATACCTCTCCCCTTCTTTAGTTACGGAGGTTCTTCGCTTTGGTCTTTCACCATATTACTTTTCATATTCTTAAAGCTTGATGCGCATAGAAGGCAAGTTTTGAGTCATCAATGATATTTGCTTAGCTGCGTCATATACTGTACTTTAGTTTAATGCGTATTACCACCTTCGTTAAATTCAGGCAGAATTTAGACACCTTTCTCAATGACGTTGTTAAAGATCACCAACCTTTGATTATTAGGAGGAAGAATGGCAAAGACGTGGTCATACTAGCTAGAGAAGATTACAGTAGTTTTATGGAAACATTGTATCTTCTGCAAAGCCCCAAGAATGCGGAGAGACTCAAAATCTCTGTTCAGCAATACCAAGATGGCCTCTCCATAGAAAAGCATTTGATGGAATAAAAATGTATGAGGTGGCTAAGAGGGGTTATTTTTCTTGACAGCACTTTGCCAAGCTCTGCTTCAAAGTATATTATGCAAGTTAGTATTTACAACATACCTCTTGAAGATATTGCAGACTAAGCTTGCAAGATTTATAGCGACTTTGTCGCGAAGGATTACATTTAGAACATCGATACTATATAAATCGAGGAATATTCAGTAATAATTCTGCAATGCAGATACCATTATTAGCATACAAATTCCAATGCCTTTTAAAACTTTTTATTTTTTTGGCATAGTCCCAAATACATAATCCCAAAGTGGCGAAGAAACACCAAAAACAATGCTGTTATCTTTGTAATGATGTATTGCATGATTCACCCACAACACTTTAAAAATATTTTTCGGGGGTGCATAAGCATGAACTATATAGTGTACAAAAAGATATAAGGCATATCCTGTAAGCATTCCAGGAAGGAAGCCAAATACTTTTGTATGTAAAAGCGAATAGAAAATACAGAAGAAGATAAAAGCCAATAGGATGCTCATAGGTGGAGGCATAGCAAGCCTGCCCTTGTCCTTAGGATATTCGTGATGTACACCGTGAAGATTGTATTGAATTTTCCGTTTCGCTTCAGTATTTGTTACCATGTGAAATAAAAATCTGTGAGCAGAATATTCCAACAATGTAAAAAACAAAAAGCCGCAAATAAACAGAAGAGGAATGAGCGCCGGAGAAAGGGAAGTATACAGAAAGGCGTAATAAAGTAGTCCAGACGCAATTATTAAAAATATACCAATAGGTATAGAAATGTGGGTTCGTGTTAACTTTTCTAGTAAGGGATTGTCAAATATCTTTTTCGAACCGCTGTGTTTAGGTCTGACTATAGTCTGTTCTAAATTCTCCATAAATGATAATATACTCTAGCGATGATTAATCTTACGTGTTAACCCTCCTTTATAGGAATGGTTCATTATACGCCTTATGTAAATTTAATAGATTTTTTTAAGAATCTTTGAATAGATATTAATTGACCGTAGAAAGATTCCTTTTCGAGGCTGATTGCTTCAATACCTTCTCATAATACTGTATGTATTGGGGCAAAATATTATGTATATCAAATTGCTTCGCCCTTTCCAATGCATTTTTCTTGAAAGTTGGAAGGTTTGCGTCATCCAAAATATATAAGGCATTTTTTACCATATCATCCACATCTCCAATCTCGCTTAAAAAACCTGTTTCTCCGTGAATGTTAAGTTCAGGAAGCCCCCCCGCATTTGTTGAGATCACGGGAACTTCGCAAGCCATCGCCTCAAGTGCGGCTAGCCCGAAGCTTTCTTTCTCAGAAGGCATCACAAATAAATCGCATACCGACAATACTTCTTCAACCGCATCCAATTTGCCTAAAAACCTTATGTGGTCACAGGTTCCTAATTGTCGGCTCAGTTTTTCCATTTTGGCTCGATCAGGCCCATCGCCAACAAGAAGCAATTTACTTGGAATTATTTTGCGAACCTGATCAAAAACCAATACCACATCTTTTACCCTTTTAACGCTTCTAAAATTGGATGTATGCACCAATAATTTCTCGTTGAATGGACAGATTGCAGCTTTAAAATGGTCTTTCTTTTGTTTTTTAAACCTGGTAATGTCAATAAAATTTGGAATAACTTCGATTTCATTGGTTACTTCAAAATGTTTATAGGTATCATTTTTTAAATCTTCTGAAACGGCGGTAACGCCATCCGACTCATTGATGCTAAAAGTCACCACTGGTTCGTATGATGCATCCTTTCCCACTAGCGTAATGTCGGTACCGTGCAGAGTGGTGATGATAGGAATGTAAATTCCCTGTGATTGCAATATTTGCCTTGCCATATAAGCTGCAGATGCGTGTGGAATTGCATAGTGCACATGCAATAAATCTAGCTTTTCATATTTCACAACATTGACCATCTTACTGGCCAAAGCTAATTCATAGGGCGGGTAGTGGAATAATGGGTAGGTAGAAATCCCCACTTCATGATAAAACAAGTTTTCGTTGAAGAAATCTAGACGTGGTGGCTGAGTGTAGGTGATAAAATGCACTTGATGTCCTTCCTGCGCTAAGCCTTTACCCAATTCAGTTGCAACAACGCCACTGCCACCAAATGTAGGATAACAAACAATACCTATTTTCATACCTATATTAATTAAAAATTCTAATCAGATCCTCCCCCTCCTATATGGAGGTGCGGGACTTTGAGATTGGTAAGTTATCAGAGACTTAAAATATCTTACTAAAAATACTTCTTATTTCAAACGACTCAAAGCTGTTCCATAGTTTTGTTCCCAACAATTAATAAATGACTTGGTTTAATTTCAAAATCAGGAATGTCCTGATCATGATTTCATGGTTTTAACACTGTTCCTTTTGATTCCGCACCTTTTGGAATAATTGCTTTATATATTACATCTTGGATTCTTGTTCGCACATTTTGTTTTACCAATTTGTTGTTGGCCGCGTCAGGAAAAACTCTATTCGAAAGGAATACATAGACTAAGTTTTGATCAGGATCCACCCATGTTGCAGTCCCGGTGAAACCTGTATGTCCGTAAGTATTTGGGCTAACCAGACCAGATGTAGGATTCCCTTTGCCTTCAAAGTCTGGCTTGTCCCAACCTAAGCCGCGTCTATTTTTTGGAAACTGTTTGCGGGTAAATAGGGGGACGGTTCCGGGCATAAAATATTTTAAACCTCCATATTGACCTTTCCACAGATTCATTTGCATCAAAATAGCAAGGTCATTGGCGTTGCTGAAAACTCCCGCATGACCGGCTACACCTCCAATAAGTGCTGCGCCTGGGTCGTGAACCGTACCTCGAATCTGCGCTTTCCTAAACACTGTATCATCCTCTGTGGGAGCAATTCTACTGGCGGGAAATTTCTCTAGCGGATTGTAGGTCATGGTGCTAAGACCTAAAGGATTATAAAAATTTTGTTGCATGAAATCTTCTAGCGGTTGCATTGTAAGCTTTTCAACAATCCTTTTCATAATATAAAAGCCTAAATCGCTGTAAACATAGGGATATGGCTCTAACTTCTTTCCAGTTTTAGTCCTGGGCAAAAGCTCGCTGTCTAATGTCCATCTCCACAAAGAATCTTCAATAGAGGTAATGCAATACAGGCCTGGAATCACTTCCTTATTAAAGCTGTCTTTTTCTACTTTACAATAGTAGGTAACCAGGCCATTGTTTGTGCTGTCAACTGTCTTTTTCCAATGTGGAAGATATGCCTTAAGCCCAGCTTGGTGGGTAAGTATGTCTCTTACAATTAAGTCTTCCTTGTTAGTTTTCTTCATTTCTGGCAGATAAAAGGAAGCTTTTTTGTCTAGATTTAAAAAGCCTCTCTCTGTAAGAAACATCACGGCTTGCAGGGTGCCTGCTACTTTCGAAATGGAGGCAATATCGTAGAGCGTATTGGAGTTCACTGGCTCAGTCTTCTCATAAGTGAGGTATCCGAATGATTTCGAATAGATCACCTTTCCATCCTTTGCCACTAATATTTGGCAACCCGGTGTGGCCCCATCATTTATAGCCTGCGTAGCAATAGTATCTATTCCGCTGAGAACTTTACTATCCATCCCGACCTGCTCGGGATATCCGTAACCTAGTCGTCTGATAGAAGCTGGCGTAGACTGTCCCCGCCCAACAGCGATTTCGTCGTGGGCTGTAACAGGTATCTTTCCATCGGGATGCAGGCCAGCAAAAATTATCTGCGGGGCTAATTTTTGCGTAATCGCATTATCCTCATAGGCACATATAAGGTGGTTTATTTTCGTAAAAAACTTTAGGGTATAGGGACTACCAAATACTGTCAAAATCACCTTGGTTTGCTCTTGCAATTTTTCAATGAAGACCCGTGTATTTGTAGTAATTCCAAAGTCTTTGGAAGGATGGTTATTTGTATTGTGGACATTCACCAAAACCGTTCTAAAAGTTTTTAGCTGATCCACCATTCTATTTAAAGATAGTGTATCCTGATTTTTAGGAATTGAAAAATGATGGGCTTTTGCATAATTATCTACCATTTCGGTTAAGGGACTGGCACCTTCCAAACCTATGGACACCGTTGCGATAGAATTAGTGTCTAACACCTTTATCGGTATCAGCATGTCTACATTTTTTACTACCGTAATGGCATCTTCGTAGAGTTGCGATTGTAGCGCCTTGGCCGAAGAATTGTTTAAGTCTTCATAAAGATTGTTAAGGTCAATTGGAGCTAACTGGTGAAGCTTTGTAAAATATTTACCCCTTAATATTTTCTTTATTCTTTCATTTACATCATCCATAGACAACTCCCCGCATTCTATTGACTCTTGGATCTTTCCTACCGCTACAGGTACATCCTCGGCGTAAAGCAATACATCATTCCCCGCTTTGAGGGCCAATAGATCTACTTCGCCTGGGAAATAAAATTTACTCACACCCTTCATATTCAACGCGTCAGTGAAAATAAGCCCCTTGAAGTTCATTTCATTTTTTAAAAGATCAGTGACAACTGCATGTGACAAGGTCGTTGCCTTATTTGGTGTGCTGTCATACGCGGGAATGTGAATATGAGCTACCATAATACTGAGCACGCTGTCTTCAATCAATTCCCTAAAGGGATATAAATCTATTTTATTTATTCTTTCCTTGTCGTGGGTAATGACAGGTAGTGTGTAATGCGAATCAGACCCCGTATCGCCATGGCCGGGAAAATGTTTGGCATTTGCCATGACATGATTGTCCTGCATTCCTTTCATATAGGCAAGTCCTTTCTCAGCAACTTTTTCTTTAATTTCTCCAAAAGAGCGCATCCCTATCACTGGGTTTGTCGGATTGCTATTCACATCTATTACAGGTGCAAAGTTCACCTGCACGCCGAGCCTTTTACATTGGCGAGCAACTTCGACACCCATTTTATAGATCGAACCATCGTCTTGCAATGCACCCAACGTCATCTGTCTAGGAAAACTCATGGTACTATCCAGTCTCATTCCTAGTCCCCACTCGGCATCCATGGCTATGAGTAGGGGAACTTTTGCTAAAGCCTGGTACCTATTTGTAAGAATCGCTTGCCGAACAGGGCCGCCCTGAAAAAATATTAAGCCGCCGATATTATAATCCTTGATAAGTTTTTCTATGTCAGCAACGTGATCCGCTGTCCTATTGGAATAAGCTGCAACCATGAATAACTGGCCTATTCTCTGCTTTTGATCCATAGTATTCAGCACACTGTCTACCCATTGTTCTTGAGTAACCTTAGAATACTTTTCACCGGACTTCGTTGGAACCTGCCAAGCGGAGGCAACAACTAAAGTCGTTAAAAGAGCAACAATTGAAAAAATTCTTAAATGCATTCGAAATTATTTTTTATACAACCTGCGCCTTTGAAATCTGTTTTGACCCTTTACATTGGCTTTATTATTAGGATCTGAAGATTTCAAAAACGTAATTTATTGACAATTGAGAGACTTCAGAGACAAATTAAATATAATAAATAGATATTCCCCGTATACGCAATACAAATTGAGTCTATCAACCAGCTATCCTTATCAATGAAGAAGAAAATATCCCCCTCAAGTCCCAATTGGAATTAAAACTACATGCCCAAAGTTTTATTTTCAATAAGTACTTTTATAGTTTAATTAAAAATACATTTGCAATCAGTCCATGCCAGATATAATACATTTATTACCCGATTCTTTAGCAAATCAGATTGCAGCGGGCGAGGTTGTCCAAAGACCAGCTTCGGTTGTCAAAGAGTTGCTTGAGAATTCTGTGGATGCGCATAGCACCCACATCCAACTTATAATAAAAGATGCGGGTAAAATTCTAATCCAAATCGTTGATAATGGTTCGGGCATGTCCGAAACAGACGCGAGAATGTCGTTGGAAAGGCATGCGACATCTAAGATTAGAAAAACAGAAGATTTATTCTCTATTCGAACTCTAGGGTTTCGAGGCGAGGCTTTGGCTTCTATTGCGGCTGTTGCCCAGGTAGAAATAAAAACAAAAAGGGCTGAAGATGAAACTGGAACTTGCATTCGTATCGAAGGGTCAACGATAATCAGTCAAGAACCGGTGGCTTGTGAAAAAGGCACTTCTATTTCTGTCAAGAATTTATTTTACAACGTTCCCGCAAGGCGAAATTTCCTAAAATCTAATCCTGTGGAAATGCGCCATATTTTGGATGAGTTTCACAGAATAGCATTGGCATATCCTCATATAGCCATGTCGCTCTATCAGAATGACATGGAGGTTTTCAATGTTCCATCAGAGAAACTGGCTCATAGAATCGTAAGCCTATTTGGGAAAACATACAAGGAGCAGTTAATTGCTTGCAAGGAAGAAACGGAAATGTTGAAGGTAGAAGGCTATATTGGCAAGCCGGAGCACTCCAAAAAAACTCGGGGCGAACAATTCTTTTTTGCAAATAACAGATTCATAAAACATGGTTATTTGCATCATGCGGTTATGAATGCTTTTGATGAGTTGCTTCATGAAGAAAGCTTCCCCTTTTATGTCATATTCATTGAGATAGATCCAAAACATATAGATATAAACGTTCATCCGACAAAGACTGAAATTAAATTTGACGATGAGAAAACGGTTTATCACATCATAAGGGCCGCGGTTAAAAAAGCACTGGGCACTCACAATATTACCCCCTCCTTGGATTTTGATCTTAATGTAAATTTCAATGCATTTGGCGGTGGGAACATGGGCCAAGTGCATCAGCAATACGAGCAGCCTGCTCGGAACAATTGGAAGAGCCCTGAGGATAAAAACAATCTTGATAATTGGGAAACGCTCTACAGTAATTTTAAAAAAGGCACAGAAGTTCAGCAAAATACTGGGTTGACTTCTAGCTTTATTCCGAGCCAAACTGAGGAAGAGATAACGTTGGAAAAAAATCAATTGTACTCAGAAAATAATTCCACTTTTCAACTTCATCAAAGGTACATTGTTTCTCAGGTAAAATCAGGAATGGTGATCGTGGACCAACATGCTGCACATGAAAGAATACTATATGAGAAATATTTAAATATGCTCCAGAACAAGTTTGGAGCCTCTCAACAATTTCTATTTCCCCAATCCATCGAGCTTAGCTCTACAGACCTTTCTCTTGTCATGGAATTGGAAGAGGAAATACGGGCTTTAGGATTTGTCTTTAGCATGTTTAGCAAGAATACAATTGTTGTGAACGGTATTCCTGCGGATGTGCCTGGAGGCAGCGAAAAAGGTTTATTTGAAGGATTAATAGAGCAATTCAAACAAAACAAGACCGAATTGAAGTTAGAGAGAAGAGAAAACCTTGCTCGGTCTATTGCAAAGAAATCTGCCCTTAAGCCAGGCACTAAACTTTCATTAACCGAAATGAATACATTGATCGACCAATTATTTGCATGCAAAGTTCCAAACTATGCTCCCAATGGCAACCTAACAATAGTGCTGATGGACATGGCGAAAATTGGTAAATTATTCAATAAAAATTAAATTAGAAGAATGAACATGTCCCTTACTCCCATGGTGAAGAATCTTCTACTTGCCAATGTAGGAGTTTTCTTTATCGGTTATCTTTTGGGATCTGACTTCGCTGGCATGCTCGGGCTGAGATATTTCGGAGCACCTACTTTTCAGCCTTATCAATTTATTACCCACATGTTTATGCATGCCGACCTTCGACACTTATTTTTTAATATGTTGGGGTTGTTCATGTTTGGGCCATTATTAGAAAATGCATGGGGATCCAAAAAATTCTTCTTTTTTTATATAATATGCGGCATTGGGGCAGCAATTATTTATTCCTTCGTTATTTATCTAGACCTTCATTCTTTGCAAAGTGCTACTGAAGCATATTTTTTAAATCCATCACCAGATTTATTCGTACAATTCATGCGAGACCACGCAGAAGGCTTTTATGGACAGAATTTAGATTTTATAAACTCCTTTAGTAGAAACCCAACTAATCCAGGGTTTATCGAAGAAAGCAAAGGCTTTGTTAGAAGTCTTTACCTCGCCAAAGAGAATACGACTATGGTAGGTGCTTCTGGAGCGATATTCGGAATTTTAATGGGATTTGGGATGTTGTTTCCCAATACGATAATAATGCCTCTATTTCCGCCCATTCCGATGAAAGCTAAGTATTTCGTTGGGATTTATGGGATAATTGAATTGTATGCAGGGGTTCATAAAGCTGAGGGGGACATTGTAGCCCATTTTGCACATATCGGAGGGATGATATTTGCGTTTATACTTATTAAAATATGGAAGAACGAAAGGCAGGATTTTTATTAATCAAGCCCTGAAAACAAAATACTGACACCAATATCGAACACAAGAGTTGAAGAGTTTAATTGAAGAATTAAAATACAGTTTTAAAAGAAAAGACAACGGCTTGATAAAGATCATCCTGATCAATATCATTATATTCGTTGTAGTAGGTGTCATCTTTGTTTTTTCACATATGACAGGCTATATGACTGTGCTTAACTTCATTCAAGAAAATCAACATCTGCCTGCTAAGTTCAGCACCTTTATGTACCGGCCTTGGACTCTGGTTACCTATTTTTTCAGCCACGACATCCAGAATATTTTTCACATTGTTTTCAATATGTTGTTCCTATACTGGTTCGGAAATCTCATTGTGGAGTATCTCGGAAACCGTCGCCTAGTAAACCTTTATATTTTAGGGGGTATTTTTGGAGGAATATTTTACCTCTTGCTGTACAACCTTGTTCCATTCTTTGTGCAGAATAACATGCTTCTGCTGATCGGTTCTTCTGGGGCGGTCTATGCGGTAGTTGTAGCAGCGGCGACGCTTTTACCCGACTATACTTTCTACTTGATTTTCTTAGGTCCTGTGAAGATCAAATATATTGCAGCATTTTATTTGTTCATTTCGTTTTTGGGTTCTGTTGGGGCAAATGCAGGTGGAAATATCTGCCACTTAGGCGGCGCCTTAATTGGCTACATTTTTATTGCACAGCTGAAGCGTGGCAATGATCTTGGCAAGCCTTTAAGTAAAACGAAAGATTTTATCGGAAATATCATTGAAAAGAAACCAGCCATGAAGGTGAGTTACATCAACAAGGGCAAAGAAATAAAACCTGACTTCCCTGATCAAAAGGAGATAGATGCGATACTTGATAAAATAAACAGGTCTGGGTATGAAAGCCTCTCAAAAGAAGAGAAACAAAAGCTTTTCAAGGCTAGTCAAAAATAACTACCAAGATTGTCCCTATTCTTTTCCAACTTCAATATAAAGTTATTTGCTGATTATCTGCATGTTATCAATTGAATAATCTTAGCCAAAACTTTATACAAAAATCTTAGTAATATTGGTTCTAATTTTTGAAAATGTCTGACTTCAAAAACCTACAATTAACCTTAAAAGAAGGGCTGCTGCTTATAACAATTAAGCGGGCAGAGAAAATGAATGCCCTTAATCATGCTACGCTTGAGGAGCTTAAAAAAGCATTTTTACACGCCAATGACGACGCTGCCATCAAGGGAGTAATTCTTACGGGCGATGGAGAAAAGGCCTTTGTTGCTGGTGCGGATATTGCTGAGATTGCAGAAATAACGGATCTGAGCGCAAGGAAATTCTGTGAATCGGGTCAGGAAATATTTGAATTAATAGAGTTGTGCCCTAAGCCCGTAATAGCTGCCGTAAACGGGTATGCGTTAGGAGGAGGCTGTGAACTGGCAATGGCTTGTCATATCCGACTAGCCAGCGAAAATGCAAAATTTGGTTTGCCGGAAGTTACGTTGGGAATTATTCCTGCATACGGTGGCACCCAACGGTTGACCCAAATAGTTGGAAAGGGCAAAGCTTTTGAATTGATGATGACTGGTGACATGGTGAGTGCTGCAGAGGCAAAAGAGCTACGCATCGTTAATTATGTAACAACTAAAGAAGATCTCATACCAAAGTGTGAGGAGATTTTAAAAAAGATCATTACCAAAGCTCCTGTAGCGATCGCTCAGATTGTAGAGTGTGTAAATGCAGTTTACAATGAGGAGGAAGATGGGTACCAAACTGAAGCGAATGGATTTGGGATTTGCTGTAAAACAGACGATTTCAAAGAGGGCACCTCTGCATTTTTAGAAAAGAGGAAGCCAGTGTTCAAAGGCCGGTAGCCTCTCCCTTTTAATTTACTTTTATAATGTCACTACTAAAAAAACTCGCTGGCCAAACTGCTTTATATGGATTGAGCAGCATGCTAGGGAGGGCATTAAATTTTTTACTCGTTCCATTTTACACCTCGGTTTTAGCGGCAGCAGAATTTGGCATCATGACAGAGTTGTACACTTACGTCGCTTTTCTAAATATTGTATACCTCTTTGGAATGGAGACAGCCTATTTTCGATACGCTACCAAGGAGGGCTTTGAGGAAAAAACGGTTTACAACAATGCCCAATCCTTACTTTTTATCAATAGTATCATTATCAGTGGCTCCTTAATCCTGTTTAGTGCTAAGATAGCAGCACTCCTCGACTATCCCGACAAAGGCACTTATATCATCTGGCTCGCAATTATTATTGCCACGGACTCTATTGTTGCCATTCCTTTCGCCAGACTTAGGTTACAAAAAAAGGCCGGACAGTTTGCAGCCACGCGGATGGCCAATATTATTATCAATATACTATTAAACCTGTTTTTCCTGGTTTTTTGCAAGAAGATCCATGAAGGTGCGCTAATGCACGAATATAAAGATGTGGTATCACAGATTTACGACCCTTCATTTGATGTAGGATACGTTTTTCTGTCCAATCTTATTGCCAATCTTCTATTCATTCCGATGCTGTGGAAATCATTTTCGAAGTATAGGTTTGAGCTACATTCTAGACTTATAAAGCCAATGATCTCCTACTCTTATCCTCTGTTCATCATGGGGCTTGCCGGGATGATTAACGAAGTGTCGAGCAGACCGCTTCTCAAAGAAATTCTCCCCCAGAATTTTTATACCGGAAGAACGAATTTAGAAGCCTTGGGAATTTTTGGCGCATGCTATAGACTTTCGATGTTTATGACATTGGCGATACAGTCTTTCCGGTACGCCGCTGAGCCCTTCTTTTTCTCCCAGGCATCAGACAAAAACTCACCTGTACTTTTTGCTAATATCATGAAGTGGTTTATAGTGGTTTGCTTGCTTATTTTCCTTGTGGTAAGCTTGAATATTGAGATTTTTGGCTTGATATTGAGAAATCCAATCTATAGAGAAGGTTTAGGAATCGTCCCTTTTCTCCTACTCGGAAATCTTTTTTTAGGAGTTTATTATAACCTTTCCATTTGGTTCAAGCTCACAGATAAAACTCATTTTGGCACATTAATAAGCATAATCGGGGCAATACTTACGGTACTTCTAAATATAATTTTAATTCCGATCTATGGATATATGGGAAGTGCAGTGACGACTTTGCTTTGCTACTTTATTATGACTGTAATTAGCTATTGGTTTGGGCAGAAGTATTATCCAATTCCTTACCCAATTGGTAGAATTCTGTCTTACATAGGAGTTTCGATCGCACTGGTTGTGCTTAGCCTTCAAGTTTCAATTGGCTTACCAATAGCAAAAATGGCAGTAGACTTGTTTTTACTGGTCATCTTTATAGCAATAGTTTTCCTCTTTGAGAAAAAAAATCTAAATTTCAAGCGCATTTAATATAATCTTTGATGGAAGTAAGAATCATAAATAAGTCGAGACATCCTTTGCCAACTTACCAAACAGAAAGTTCGGCTGGAATGGACCTCCGTGCAGACCTTGATGAAGCGGTGATTTTGAAACCGATGCAAAGAGCGCTTATTCCCACAAATTTGTTTATTGAATTACCTCGTGGGTATGAAGCGCAAATAAGACCTAGGAGCGGACTTGCTTTTAAAAATGGCGTAACAGTGTTGAATAGTCCAGGAACTATCGATGCGGACTATAGAGGAGAAATCAAAATCCTTTTAATAAATCTTTCAGAAGAGAACTTTACAGTAGAGAATGGCGAAAGAATTGCTCAAATGGTGGTGACAACCCATGCTCAAATAAAATGGATTCCCGTGAAGGAGCTTGCGAGTTCGCAGAGAGCGGCCGGTGGTTTTGGAAGCACAGGCAACAAGTAGCGTTAGTCTCATTCAGAGACGACTTTTGTTCCGCTGCTCTATCACTTATATCAAGTTGCGCGTGAGGGATTGAAGTGGTAGCCCACAGTCGAGCTTTTCGCGAGACGAGGACTACAAACGTAAAGCCCGGTCCTTGGACACGCCCTCATATTTTAAGAAAAACAGTGCAAATTTTTTAAAGACTTTTTAATTCGAGAGCCTCGTGTTCACTTTTAGTTTTTTAAACAATTTTATTATAATGCTATTTATCTTTTGTAAAACCAATTTTTATCCATAAACAATATCAAAAATACTATGAGAATTATTATCCCAATGGCAGGTATGGGCAAAAGAATGCGCCCGCATACACTTACCGTTCCTAAACCACTTATCCCTATTGCAGGAAAACCAATCGTACAAAGACTTGTAGAAGACATTGCAAAAGTTTGCGGAGAGAAGGTTGAAGAGGTTGCTTTTATAATTGGAAATTTTGGGAAAGAAGTAGAAGCAAAACTTCTTTCTATCGCTGAGTCTGTAGGTGCAAAAGGAAAATTGTACTACCAAACAGAGGCATTGGGAACTGCGCATGCGATCTATTGCGCGAAAGATTCTTTAGAAGGAAATGTAGTGGTAGCTTTTGCAGATACACTTTTTAAGGCAGATTTTACACTTGATACTTCTAAGGAAGGAATCATCTGGGTACAAAAAGTAGATGACCCGAAACCATTTGGAGTGGTGAAAATGAATGAAACGGGAGAAATAACAGACTTCGTTGAGAAACCAGAAACTTTCATCTCTGACCTTGCAATCATTGGCATTTATTATTTCAAAGATGGAGACTATCTCAAAAATGAAATAAAATATCTATTAGACAATAATATAAAGGATAAAGGCGAGTTCCAATTGACGAATGCATTGGAGAACATGAAGAATAAGGGTACCAAATTTGTGCCTGGAAAAGTTACTGAATGGCTTGACTGTGGAAATAAAGACTCTACTGTAGCAACAAACGAGCGGTATCTTGACTATATCAAAGATCAAAAACTGGTTTCTGCTTCCGCAAAACTTACCAACTCTGTGATCATTCCACCAGTATATATAGGCGATAACGTTGAGATCACTGATTCTGTCGTAGGACCGTATGTATCTATCGGAAATGGAAGTAAAATATCTCACTCAATCGTTAAGAAGTCTATCGTTCAAGAAAACAGCAAAGTAAAAAATGCCAACATAATCAATTCTATGTTAGGTAATTTCGCTAGTTTAGAGGGAAAGCCCTTAGACCTGAGCGTCGGGGATTACAATACCATTGGTTAATATGATTTCAAGAACTCTAAGCATTGTTCTTTCTTTAATGCTTCTTGCTTGCGCGCCTCCCTTCCACCCAAAGAACTCTGCAGCGAAGGGAGGAAAGCGTGAAGCTGGTCAGGCGGCAGGCCTCTACTTCGCGGAAGGTATGAAATCCTATATCCTCTCCAACAATGCCGAGGCTAAGTCGTGGTTTGAGAATGCGCTCAAATCGAAACAAGATATGGCAGCATCCAACTACATGCTTGCCAAAATTTACCTGCAGGAAAACAAAAACGCTGAAGCCCTCAGCTATGCTGAAAAGGCCCTCAAATTAGATGAGAAAAATAAGTACTACTATGAAATAGTAGCGCGCCTTTACGAACGCCTTCAAAATTTTGATGAGGCCTCTAAGGTTTACAAAAAACTCCTATTAACGGTTCCTCATACTGAAGAATACAATTATGACCTAGCTGCCAACTATGTATTTCAACAAAACTTTAGTGAGGCGCTAAAGGTCTATTCCAAAATTGAATCCATCTATGGTAAGTCTCCTGAGCTTACCAGACAAAAACAGCAACTGTACCTTAAGTTGAACAAACTTGAAATGGCTATCACAGAAGGTGATGCATTGATTAAAGAATTTCCTGATGAAGTCGACTATAAGCTTATACAGGCCGAAATTCTTTATTCTAATAATAAAATAAAAGAAGGAATTTCTTTTTTAGAAGGGGTGATAAAAGAATACCCTGAAAATGGGCAAGCCAGGCTTTTACTGCTTGAGATGTATCGTTCTCAAAACATGCAGGAGAAAGTAGGTCAACAATTAGAATTTATTTTCAACAACCCCGAGATCGATTTAAACAATAAAATAGCAGTCCTAGAAGACTTTAAAAAACAAAATCTCTCTGAAGAATCAAAGAAGAACCTTATTACCTATACTGATATCCTGTTAAAAAACTATCCTGAAGAAGGTAGCGCTCACGCAGTAGCGGCTGATGTTTATTTACTGTTGAATAAGAAGACTGAAGCTTGGTCCTCTTTCATTCAAGCGAAAAAGTATGATCCAGGAAATTTCAACACCTGGAATAAACTCATCATTCTTGATTCCGAGCTCAATAAGCCGGATAGTATGATCCTCCATTCGGATCAAGCCTTGGAAGTTTTTCCAAACCAATCTGTGCTCTGGTTATATTCTGGTTCTGCTTATCTGATGAAAAAGGACAGCCAAAAGGCGATTGATGCTTTAGAACAAGGAAAAAGACTTTCAAGCACAAATGCTGCCTTACAAAATGAGTTTAATGTGCGACTGGGAGACAGCTACCATGAAAACAAAGACTTTGGGAAATCTGATGAGGCATATAAAGAGGCGCTTAAGTTTGACAAAAATAATCCGCACGTCCTAAATAATTATAGCTACTATCTATCGCTTAGAAGAGAGCGATTGGAAGATGCAAAGACTATGTCTTTCAAACTCGTTACTCAGTATCCTGACAACTCTACTTACTTGGACACCTATGCCTGGGTACTGTATATGATGAAAGAATATCAAGAAGCGCGCAAATACCTGGAGATAGCTGTAAAGAAATCCAATAATGGAACGATAGTGGAACATTATGGAGATGTACTATTTATGCTGGGAGAAAAGGACAAAGCTTTGGAGCAGTGGAAAAAAGCAAAAAGTATGGGTGAGACTTCTGAGGCCTTAGATAAGAAGATCAAAGACAAAAATATTTATGAATAGGTCGGCGGTCTTTTTTTATTTCATGCTCTTATTTTGTGCTACCGCTTGCCATAAGCCAAAGATCGTACAAGCGACTCAAGCAAATCCCAACGAGATAGATAACTTCCATGTAAATGAAATAACCTTCAAATACATGATGTCGAAGGCAAAAATTAGTTTTAAGGACGAAGAGATGGATATAAATGCGACGGCAAATATCCGCATCTGTAAAGACAGCATCATCTGGATATCTGTCACTCCAGCTTTAGGAATCGAGGCGTCACGATGCCTTATTACAAGAGACTCAGTTTTCCTTATCGATCGGATCAACAACCAGTTTCATAGATATGACTATAAATCATTGGCGCAGAAGATTAATATAGACCTCACCTACTCTATGTTAGAGGCAATGTTACTGGGCAATCTACCAGTAAAAAAAAGCTCGCAGGATAAGCTTTCTAAAGTACCTCAAGGTGATTTTTACCTATTACAACAGAAGTATGCCAAAATGGATATAGATAACTATGTAAAATTATCTAGCATGAAATTGGAGCTACTTCAATTGAGAGAATCATTAAGTAATAAAGAGCTAAAAATTAACTACACGAACTTCGGTCTTGTAGACTCTACAGCTTTCGCTTTTAATAATCTTATCAATTTGACTTACCGAGAAAATGCGAGTTTGAAGAGCACTTCTATTGCCATACAATATATCAAAGTCGAATTGCCCGAGAAAGAGCTAAATTTCCCCTTCAATGTGCCTCCTAAGTACAGCAAAAGACAATAATTTCATTTTATCCGGTTTTCTTAAATGTTTGATGAACATGTTTGCTAAATTGCCGGTATAATATCCTTTCTAAAAATCCTTGTTAAAAAATTATATTACTGCATTCTCAAGAGCCTCCTTTATGCTTAAAATAATTTTTTATATTCTCATTTCTATTAGCCCTCTTCTTCTCCAGGCCCAGAAAAATAAGTCGCAACTTGAAAGGGAAAAAGAAGAAAATCTTGCCAAGATACAGGAGACCAATAAAATATTATTGGAAACCAAGTCTAAGAAAAAGGCCACACTAGGTCAGCTGACTGCTATAAAGCAACAAATAAACGCACAAACAAGACTGATAAATTCTATCTCCTCGGAAATTTCCGTGATCGACCGAGAGATGGCTGAGGCAGAAGATGTAATAAATGCGCTAGAAAATGACCTAAGCCTACTGAAAAAAGAGTACTCGGCCATGGTATATGCAGCAAGTAAATCCACAAACTACTACGACAAACTCACTTTCATCTTTTCATCACGCACCTTCAATCAACTAGTGATGCGGATCAAGTATTTTAAGCAATACTCGGAGGCCCGAAAACATCAATTGAAACAGATACAAATGGTGAAGTCTTCAATAGCTAACCAGAAAGTGAAGCTAAATCAGAAGAGACAGGAGAAGGCGGCTTTGTTAGGTTCAAAGACTGTAGAGACACACAACCTCACTGAAATGAAGACTCAACAGGACAAGGTTGTGCAGGAACTAAGCAATAAAGAAAAAGAACTTAAAAGAGAGCTAGACGAGAGGAAAAAGTCTGTAAAGAAACTTGAAAAACTCATTACAGACTTGATCGCAGAAGAAAGAGCCAAGGCTGCGAAGGAGTCTATGGCAAAAACAGGTACTGTAAAGAGTACACCTGAAGCAATACAACTTTCTAATTCCTTCTCCGGGAATATGTCACGTCTTCCTTGGCCTGTCGCACACGGTAACATCTCCCATCACTTCGGAAAACAGGCACATCCCGTTCTTAAAGGCGTCTATGTAGACAATCTAGGAGTAGATATCCAAACCCTGAAAAATGAGCCAGTCCGTGCTGTATTTCAAGGTAAAGTAATC
This sequence comes from Cytophagaceae bacterium, assembly GCA_036386935.1. GTDB lineage: Bacteria > Bacteroidota > Bacteroidia > Cytophagales > Cytophagaceae > DASVUU01. The sequence goes on from DASVUU010000813.1 coordinate 19,325, forward strand.
ACCGTAGCATCTGTGCCAGGAATGAACAATGTGGTGATGATACAACATGGAGATTTCTTCACCGTATATGCCAAACTGAAAAATGTGCATGTCAAAACTGGCGATGAGGTTAAATCTAAGGACGTAATTGGAGAAGTATATACGGACAAAAATGATGTTTCCGAGTTGCAGTTCCAGATTTGGGAGAATAGCATAAAACATGATCCTGAAAAATGGCTGTCTCACAAGTAAGTCAGTTGTAATCTTCTACCTTACCAGAGATTAACTCTGAATTCGGGCAAATACTACTCAAATTATCTTGTATGAAAATATGTAATAATGTTTTTTAATGAACTTATTGCCGCGTTTTAGCCTAAGGTAAAGGAAGACATATTTGCCTCACCTACATAAAATCGTTATATTTAACCCACAAAGCGTAATACCAAAATCCAAATAAGATGATACAGACGACATTATTATTTATCGGCGGTCTAGGAATGCCAGAATTACTCCTTATTATGTTCACAATTTTGGTGTTCTTCGGTGCAAAGAAAATACCTGAACTAGCACGAGGAATGGGCAGAGGAATTAGAGAATTCAAAGATGCTACGAAAGAAATAAAGAGTGAAATCGAAGAAGGCATCAACGACGATAAAAAATAAGCCACATTCTTTTTATTAATATTAATTTAACTTCTTCTGATGGGAGTTAGCAAAAAAATATGGCTGGATCTACAGTCATGTTTTTGCTATTTTTTGTGCTTTGGCATTATAACATTTTAAAACATCTCAGACGTGAAACAATATAATTCTTTAAATGAAATACAGATCGACCTCAAAAGCGGTTTGACATCATGTAAAAAATTAACACTGAACTACCTTTCCAACATTCAGAAAAAGGCCCACCTAAATGTATTTCTGGAAGTTTATACAGATGAAGCTTTGAGGGCTGCTGATATTGTAGACGCAAAGATCGCTGCTGGAGCGGCGGGTAAGCTCGCAGGAATGGTGGTTGGCTTGAAGGATGTACTTTGTCACAAAGGACACGGTTTGCAAGCTTCTAGCAAAATCCTTCAAAATTTCAAAAGTCAATTTACCGGGACCGCTGTTGAAAAGCTTTTAGCAGAAGATGCCATCGTCATTGGCAGGCAAAACTGCGACGAATTTGCCATGGGTTCTTCGAATGAAAATTCCGCATTTGGAAATACACTCAATGAAATTGATAATTCAAGGGTTCCAGGAGGATCGTCTGGAGCCTCAGCAGTAGCTGTACAAGCAGACCTTTGCTTGGCCTCGTTAGGATCCGATACGGGTGGTTCAGTAAGACAGCCCGCAGCCTTTTGTGGAGTGATAGGATTAAAACCCACTTATTCGAGAATATCCAGATATGGACTTATTGCATATTCTTCTTCATTTGATACAATCGGAATAATAGCAAAGTCTGTAGAAGACACTGCATTATTATTAGAAGTAATAGCGGGAGCAGACAACTATGATAGTACAGTGTCACACCTCCCCGTTGAAACTTATACCAACAATTTGTCCTTTAATAAAAAGGCAAAGATTGGCTATTTGAAAGAATCGATCGAAAGTGAAGGTGTGAATATTGAGATACGAAATCATACCAAGTCAACTTTAGAAGCCCTAAAGGCCGACGGTCATGAGGTGGCACCAATCGATTTCCCATATTTAGATTTCATCTTACCAGCCTATTATATCTTAACAACGGCAGAATCCAGCTCGAACCTTTCGAGATTTGACGGGGTTAAGTACGGATACCGGACCAATAATGCGCACGACCTTGAATCCATGTACAAGAAAACTCGTGCCGAAGGATTTGGCAAGGAAGTCAAAAAAAGAATCATGTTAGGAACTTTTGTTTTGAGTGCGAGTTATTATGATGCATATTATACTAAGGCTCAGAAGGTAAGAAGATTGATTAAGGAAGAAACGGATAGGTTAATGAAAAATTTTGACTTTATTTTGATGCCTACGACGCCTACAACTGCGTTTAAGATAGGAGAACATTCATCAGATCCATTGTCAATGTATCTTGCTGACCTGTTTACCGTACAAGCTAACTTATCTGGTATTCCAGCTATATCTATTCCAAATGGAATTGACAAGTCGGGATTACCAATTGGGTTACAAATTATGACAAAAGCATTTGGAGAAGGTCAACTTCTTGCATTTGCAAATTACATGACAGACTTAACCAAAAAAAGTATCGTTGCAATGGTATAAATCTACTTAATAAATACAGTAAA
>DASVUU010000814.1:0-2233 GCA_036386935.1 Cytophagaceae bacterium
GGTTTGATATCTTAAGTGTTGGACGCTTAGATTTTGATAAAGGCCAGGAATGGTGTCGTTGGGTGTAAGATTTTCGGTCACGTTGTTGTAAGTAATCGTAACCACGGCATTTTTTACGGCAATTTGCCTTATAAATTCTTCCGAATAATTCCCGTCTCCGGCTTTAGTCTTTTTAAGTGAAGAAAAAGATTTGGTCAACGACACCACCATCCCTCCCCGCGGAAGCATTTGGGAGGCGATCACCAGCCTTTCCTTAGGTGCTTCTAACTCTATATCCAACGGTTTCGGAGTACAGCTATAAATTAGAATAGCTAGGAATAAAAGGGCGCTGTTATGAAAATGTATTCTCATTAGAATTTGAAGTTGTAGGCGAGGGATGGTAAGAATCCAAACAAACCCTTTTGTTGATATTTCAATGCCCCATTGTCTTCTTTGACAACCTCAATTTTGTAAGGCGAGGTTTGATTATAGAGATTATAACAACCAATATGCCACTCACTTTTGAACCTTCTTTCTTTCTTTTGTTGAACAATCAAGTTTAGATCTAATCGGTGGGAGGGAGACATTTTTACGCTATTTCTACTGGCATAAATAGGCATTACATCAACATCTGTAAGCGATGCATTGGGTATCGCGTATTGACCTACAACCGGAGTAAATCTGGAGCCAGAGGCAAAGACCCAAACTGCTGAAAAACTTAAGTAGTCGTTTATTTTATAAAGTCCAACTAGCGATAGATTATGTCTCCTATCAAATTTTGCAAAGAATTTTTCTCCTTTATTTAGCTCGTCAAACTGTCTTGTCGCCCAGGAAATGGTATAGCTAGCCCACCCCGAAAATTTACCTTGGGGACTTTTATTTATTAAAAATTCTAAGCCATAGCTATTTCCCTTTCCATTCAAAAGTTCTCTGTCAAAATTGTCATTGAGCATAAGCTTTGCACCTTCTTTATACTCAATTAGATTGTTCATTTTTTTATAATAAGCTTCTACAGATACATTGGTGGCCCATTCTGTAATTCCTAAAAAATAACCTAAAGATACCTGATCGCTAACCTGGGGTTTTATGGATTCGGTCACAGGATACCACAAATCGGTAGGTAGGCTAATGGAAGAGCTAGAAACTAGGTGCATGTATTGCTTCATTCGTGAGTAGCTTGCCTTAATAGAGCTTCTTTCGTCAATAGTATATCTAATCGCAACTCGCGGCTCCAACCCACTATATACCTTTGATTTCGCTAGTGCGGACGAAAATCTCAGTCCGTAGTTGAGTTTGATCCTAGGACTCACTTCCTGATCATTGCCCAGATAAATTCCGGATTCTTCTAAGGCAAGTCTAGCGCCGTCTCTGGAAGTTATAGAGCTTGTTAGTTCTCCGCTGCTATTGACAATGTTAGGACGGAAATTATGATGAATGAAAGAAGCGCCAAATCTTATTTGGTTCTTTGCATTAAGGTAATATTCCCAATCTCCTTTTACTCCTAAATCATCAATTTTGGATTTAACATAAAAGGCATTGTCTGTAAACTTTCCAGAGATGTTATAACTAAAGTTAGTATGGATAATACTTACATTCGAAAATAGCTTCTTGTTATAAGTATGATTCCATCGAACGGTGTTGGTATAGTTTCCAAGCTTGAAACCAAAACCAAACAAGTCTTCAGCTTTGCTTGTGTCGCTACTAAGGTTCAGGACGTCCTTCCCGAAGTAAGTGCTAAAAAATATGGTGTTTTTGTCGGAAAGCTTATAATTGATTTTCGCGTTCAAATCATAAAAGTAATAGGGTAGGTTATATTTAAATACTTTCAAAACCTTATCCAAATATGTCCTCCTCGCTGAAAGTATGAACGACATTCGGTCTTTTATGATGGGGCCTTGTAGGGTCGCGCGGGAAGAAAGCATTCCGATTCCGCCGTCTACTTTAAAGCCTTGGTTGTTTCCTTCGTTGGTTTTGATGTCTAGTACCGAGGACAATCGTCCTCCATAGCTCGCAGGAAATCCTCCTTTGATAATCTGCACATCTTTTAATGCGTCATTATTGAAAATAGAGAAGAAACCAAATAAATGTCCTGGATTGTAAACCGTAGCTTCGTCTAAAAGTATTAAATTTTGGTCGCTAGTTCCGCCTCTCACAAACATCCCAGAGCCCCCTTCATTTCCTTTCTGCACTCCAGGCATCAGTTGTAAAACTTTGACAACATCGACTTCCCCACCAATTGCGGGAAGCATCTTTA
>DASVUU010000815.1:0-5164 GCA_036386935.1 Cytophagaceae bacterium
TAACCCTCAGGTCCTGGGGTTACCACTTTAAAATCGACGGCGGGATTAATCAAATTGACAGTAGTGTTACCCCTTTTAAAAGTAAAATCATTGATATTTTTTGTCTTCGTCAGAATGATCAGCGAAAAGGGAGCATCAGACGATCTTACAATATTTACAGATTGTGAACCTGTACATATTATCGGCGGTATCAAAGCGCCACCTAGCTCACTTCGGGAGCCTGAAACATAAAAAACATAAAGAGGCTTATCACTTTTGATGTATGCTGCAGGTGAGATTCTTTGAAGGTAATTGATTATTTGCCCAGCATTTTGATTGGTTAAAACTACATCTGGGAAACCGACTTCTGAAATTGTAATATTAGTACTCGCTTGAGTTGGGAGAATAAATATCCTATTCCTATCACCGTTATTATCACCAGCCAATCCTCTGGAAACTATATATTCTTTTCCAAGGACGTTCAAGGGCACGATCTGATCTCCTACCATGTCAATTCCGCCAGAACCGTTCCCGTAATTGTCTCCTGTAGTTTGCAACGAATCATCAACCAAGGTGACTGCAATGGGTTTATTGGAACTTATTGTCGAACCCGTTAGGTGATCTTGTGGGTTTAATCCTTCTGCTCTCAAAGAATAGGTCTGTCCTCGGTTCAACGTTATATTAAATGGTACTCCAGCGGGGTGGCCAACAGCATTGCGCGTAGGCGTTATCGTAATGATAGTACCATTTTCGGTCGCTACTATATTGGCTGAAGAATAAGATAAAAAGGTGTCCCAAGTCTCATACTGATTTTGAAATGGTAACATAAAATCGGTTCCTAATGCGTTACCGCCTTTCAAAGAAAATATCTCTATGTTGTTACCCTGTTTTTGCCCCGGGATATCCCGGCCTAATTCATAAAATGCAGTAATATTTGTTGAAGCTTTTATGTATAAACCATTGTTATTTATCTGATTAGCCTCAAGATTATACAGGGTCCCAGGCGTTTCACCCGCATTTAAGCCTCTACCATAATATTGGTTCATGTCTACCCTAACAGAACCTCCTACCGGAATCGATATTGTTTTTAGAAGGGGCGTAGCAGATGACGGGCATGAAATGGTAACCGAAGCTGCATTTGTTTTATCCATGTTGGAAAATACCAATTCTGAATTTTGGTTTCCATGGACACCAACCTGAGGAACTGCTAGCCAGAACGCGGTGTCGATTTGTGCTTTAGCAGGGACTATGTTAAATATAATAATTGTCAGAAACGGCTTTATGAACGAAAAATTGGATAAAATAGTAAATAGTTGTTTCATGGGTTAATGAGCAAGTTTGAACAATAAATATTACTATATGTATATTTAATTGTAATATATGTTGAAAAAAGTAAAATTCCTATAATTAATATTGGAATAGTTATACCTCTAAAATAGAGTGTGTGTAGGTTCAAATGAATTCTTACAGCCTAGTATACGGTAGATTTAAATTCTTAAATATGAAAAACGTTAAATTTATCGTTGAAATAGCGTTTTCCTTTTCTATTAGATTTTAGACTGGCAAGAATCTTAAAAAAAATAGACACTTAGTATAGGTATTCAGGTACATTTTACTGAAAAAAATTCTCTTACAAGACGGTTTATAGATACATCCTTCCGCCTATACTTTTATAAAGGTGAATATCATTTGGTTTATAACGATAGGTAGGGAAGGGTTATTCTTTGAAAAAACTTAGAAGTTGCTTACGGCTTATTCTTGTATTATTTGGATAAATGAAATGTGCAAAGGTGGCCATATTTCATCTTTAAAGAAACTCAATATTGGGTTAATTAGATGACATTAATAATATTTCAAGCATTCATAGATACCTTCTCCAAGGTGTATTCTTTAAAGAAAAGCCCTAGGCTTCTTAGGAAAAATTTCTCGAAGTGAAAAAATAAAGTTTTAGGAAGCGACCTACTTTTTAAAATCTTTTCACCCGTCATTTTCTCTATTTTTCATTTTGGAAAACTGTTCATTAATCAATAATTGATTTTTGTAAAATTTGTTTTTTTAGTAAAATAGCGCAATTAATTTGTCATTAGAATATGGAAAATCATCAAACGGTAACCTTGACAGATGGCCAGTTATGGGAAATAATAGGTGATCTGCAAGTTGGTAATAGGATTTTTTACAATAAGAAGTCAGGTGAAACAAAAAGCCTCATTGATTTAGATTCTTATGGAGAGGTCATCGAGGAAATGGTTGATGAGTGGAAAGAGGTAGAATCTAATTGGCATGATTATGTCGAAATAACAAATATGGATTCTACTAAAGCATTTGAGTTAATGGAGGATTTTCTAGAAGAGGTAGACGATGTCAGCTTTAAGAGTAGGTTAACCGATGCCCTAAATCGACGGAAGCCTTTTGCAAACTTTAAAATGGAAATAGAGAATAGCGCTGATTATAGGGAAAAGTGGTTTAAATTCCGGGATCAAAAAATGAAAGAATTCGTATTGGCCCAATTAGATAGAAAGATTAAAGCTGATGTTGACATTGAGGAGGATGAATAGCTTGTCATTCTAAGGTTTGCGGCCTCGATCTGTTGTGGGAGATTCATTGAAGATGAATAGGCAGGTATCGGTCAGAATACTTTGACGAGTATTCTAACTTATATTTGGTGGGTTCACAATCTACTCTTTGCCCATATAGTCAATTACAATCGTTCCATACTGCGAGTCGAAAGCATTTGAATATTGAGGGTTACATCAATGTCATTGAATCCAAAAGTTTTAGAAACAAAGACAGTGCTCGCCATTGAGATTTTTTAATCCAAATGCTAGAAATGCAATAAGTGTTTATTTCCTGTTAATCATAATTCTTTTATTCTTTGACAAACCGAAGTATAGATGGGCCAGAATCAGTTAGTATGTTAAGAATATAAATTCCTGGCGTTAGATTTTGAACGGAAATAATGCCGTCGCCGACTGTTCCTTTCTGTGGCACGGTCCCATCTATCGAAATTATTTGATAAATAGCGTTGTCATTACCTTCACACTAAATGTTAATTTCTTTCTTTGAAGGATTTGGGTGCAACGAAATGTTCTGCGGTATTTTAATACGGTCTAAGACAGTGATAGGGGCAAACTCCCATGCACCTATATCTACAATCGACGCACGAGTTATTCCATTGATGTCTCTCAGCGGTTCCACAATTACTTTTCCTTTTCCTATTGCAGGTGATTTAGAGGTCGGCATGAACCACTTTTTATCAAGCGTACCGGCGGTTGTAGTTCCTGTTTCGGTAAGCAATGGAAGACCAACAACATCGCTGGCCTGCTTATATGGGGCGCCAGGATCCTTTGACCATAAATTATTAGAAAAAGTAAAAGCACTGGTTGTTCCTCCAATGTTTATGAGTGAATTCGATGTTCTTGTCTGCTGAAATATATTGTTAACTATACTTATATTTTGATGGTTACCAGCTTGTATCTCAATGCACCTTCCAAAACTAGGATTTACAAAAGTATTGTTGGCAATGAGTACATCTTTCATTCCCGAACCCGTCTGAAAGTCCCGCCAACGCAAGCTGTTAAGGCAACCCCAAATTACGTTATTATAAATTCTTACATTCCCGCCTTGTGAAGTTACGGTTGGTTCATCTGCTATGTTTATTCCATCTGAAGGAGAATTGTTGCCTGCAAAGTCAGGATCGTTTGTATCGTATATCAAGTTTGACGATAGGGTTACATTTCTGCCATTGTCTACGTAGATATTTCCTGAGGAATTATTGTAAACAGTATTTCCTTCTGCAAGCACGTCTTCATCATTCCAAATACCAATGCCTTCGCCCCAGTTTTCATGTACTTTGTTCCCTATTATCTTCAAGCCTTTGCAGCCATAAGCCTGCAAACAACTCGGCCAGTCTGGGCTGGATCTTTTGTAAGGAGCAAAGTTAGCTGTATGATATACTTCGTTGTAGCTAAAGTTTATATTTAAAGTACTGAGAGACCATATTCCTTTGTTGCGACATTCATGTACAAAACATTTTTCAATAATATTGTCATGACAAGCAGGTTTGTTGGCATAGTTGCAGACTGTGATTCCAACGCCCGCTGACTGGTAGATATCAAATCCACTAAACGTTATAAAGCTTCCTTCAATAGTTACCAATCCATAGTCATCCGCTGTATTTCCAGATATAGGGTCTGTACTTGCCGTGTTACCTGAGGGTCTTATAAATTCCCCATTTATCACAGGCTTTTCGTTTGCGTAGTTTATGAAGACTGCAGGTTGAGATGCTGTCCCCACCGTCCGTATAAAAAGTCTTTCTTTATAAGTGCCAGTTCTCGCAAAAACAGTATCGCCAGGCTTCAGCATATCTGCACCTTTTTGAAGCGTTAAAAAAGGCTTCAGAATAGTGCCAGGATTGGTATTATTTCCTTGGGGAGAAACGTAATAGGTTGAAGCATTTGCACAGCTCAATGATGCCAATGTAAACAATAAGATTAATCTCTTCTTCATAAATTTCGTTTTCATTTCCAGTCTCACTCTTTTACAAACCATGCACCATTTCCTCTGCTTCAACTTTTATCTGTGTCGTTAAAAACAGATAGCCCAAGTATAACCTTACTTGCCAACACAGGATTAAATGCAAGTTTATAGAAAATAATATTCCAGCGGTAAGACATACAACAAAATTTCCCATCACTATCATTAATATTATTTTAGTATTTACTGAAAGATCCATGCATACGCTTGAACCTCCTAAAACCTTTAGCCTACTCCTTTACAAACCGTTGGATGCTTTCTACAGATTGTGTTTTTATTTTTAGGATATACATTCCGCCTTCTAGGTTTTGTATAGATATCATGCCATTGCTAAGTATGCCTGTTTGCAATGGTTTACCCTCTATGGTGACAACTTGGTAGGTGGCGTTTGCCAAATTATCGCCACTGATGAAAATTTCTGTTTTTGCGGGGTTGGGATGAATAATAAATGCAAAGAGCTGCTTCAAGGTCTGTGCTGAATGGGTTGTTGTTGGCATATACGCAACATAAGAATCAACCTCGCCGGCAGAACCTTGCATCCAATCGCTCCGGAACATCACTATACTGCCATTTCTGTTCGGCACGCCAAAAGGAGACCATTCGTAGTCTACATAGTCCGAGTGATGCACGTGGGCGTATGTTTCAGTTAGTG
>DASVUU010000816.1:0-4071 GCA_036386935.1 Cytophagaceae bacterium
CCTGCACCAAGCCCTCTTCCTTGAAGTCAGTGAGGGTTCGGATAACGGTCTCCTTGGAAGCGCCCACCAATCCCGAAAGGTCGTCTCTCGAAATAGCAATGGTAAAATCCCCTCCGTCATTTTCCTTATATTTGGTTTGTAACATAATCAGGGCCTCTGCTACCCTCTTCCTTACAGAGTTATACGCAAGCTTCAGCAGCCTCTCCTCCCGCTCAATAATGTTGTCGGAAAGCATTTTTATAAATTTGTTGGCGACATCTCTATTGTTGTATATCAGCGAAAAGAAATCATCACGCTGGATGGTGCAAACTTCGGTGTCTTCCAGTGCCACTGCATTCTCAGAGTATTTGGCATTTTCTAGCAAGTCTGTGTAGCCAAGGAAGTCTCCCTCTTTATGAAGCCCAGTGATAAATTCATTTCCCGCCTTATCTATCTTAAATGTCTTGACCCTTCCCTTCGTAATGAAGTATAAAAAGTTGGGATACCCGCCTTCCGAATATATAGAGTGCTTTTTAGGGATTACGTTTACTCTTCTCTCATTACTGATCAAGTTTTCCAGGTCTTTCAAGCCTCTTGCATGATCTAGAAACTCTTGTAAGCCTTCCTTATTTTTAGTGAACTCTTCCTTGACAATACTGTTTTTTTTCAACCTTATTTCAACCGCGTCCAACAATTCTACATCGTCGAATGGCTTGGTCAAGTAGTCATCCGCCCCCATACTCATCCCCTTTCTCATATCGTCTTTTTCAGCCTTGGCCGTTAGAAATATGAATGGGATACCTGCTGTTTGCGGTACTTTGCTCAAAACATGCAATACTCCAAACCCATCGAGCTCCGGCATCATTACATCGCAGATAATGAGGTCTGGATTTTCCTTCTTGGCGAGATCAACCCCTATTTTTCCATTCTCGGCGGAAACCACCGTGTAGTTGGATAGTTCCAATATCTCGGCAATATTTTCCCTTACCTCCTTGTTGTCTTCGATCAATAAGATCTTCTTCATATATGATTTGTATTAGCTGTATTCATTTAAATTTTAGGGCTTGGGCATGTCCCAGCCTTATGCAACCCGCCGGCAAACGAAAGGCTGGGTCGGGCTATCCGCTCTAGTCCTCGCTCCCGACAAAAAGGTCGGGAGCTCCGGGCTGCCGCTTCTATCCCTCATGCAAGGTAGCTTATAACCGGTGAGAGGTTCCAGCCTTTGACCTTGGTATTTCTACCTTAAAAGTCGTTCCTTTGCCGAGGGTACTTTCCACGTCAATATAACCGTTCATAAGCTCTACATATCTTTTTACTATGTTTAGTCCAAGCCCAGTGCCTTGTATGTTTCCTGCATTTTGTGCGCGGAAGAATCTTGTAAAAAGCATGGGCTTGTCCTCATCAGGAATGCCCATTCCTTCGTCCATTACAGACAACATCACATTTGTATTATTGACTGTGATCGAAAGTTTTATGACACCATCCTCAGAATATTTAATTGCATTGGAAATGAGATTAAGGATAATATTCTTGAGAATGTTCTTGTCCATATAGACCATCTCCTGACCTGTATGATTAAATTCCAAGAGCTGGCCATCTTTAACCACCGGTTGCATTTCTTCTCTGATTTCAATTCCTAATTCACGCAGGTTGAACTCACAAGGATTGTTACTTACAATACCTTCTTCCAATTTACTCAAAGAAAGGAAATCATTCAATATAACGGTCAAGTTTGACACAGAGGATTTGATACGCTGAATATGTTTTTCTAGCTTTTCCTGATCTCCCAGAACACTATACTTGGAAACCAGGGATGCAGAAGAAAGAATAGTGCTTAAGGGGGTGCGAAATTCATGGGATGCCAACGTCACGAACCTAGATTTTAATTCGTTCAACTCTCGCTCCTTTTCCAAGGCCTTTCTTACCTCCGCCTCTGCTTCTATCTGCCTGGCGTTGGTTTGTTTTAATTTTTTTATAGCGTCAAAAAGCTCAGAGGTTCGCTGTTGCACGCGTTCCTCTAGCTCGGTGTTTAATTTTCGAAAAGCATTTTCTGCTTCCTTCAGCTTCGTGATGTCATGTATTATGCCTGTATAGATAATTTTATCTTGTAGCACAACCTCACTTACACTCAATAGAAAAGGGAAAACGCCTCCACTCTTTTTCTTCCCAAGCACTTCTCGTCCAATGCCTATGATCTTCTTTATACCAGTATTCTGATAGTTAGAGATATACTCGTCATGTTTGCTGCGATCTGGCTCCGGCATCAACATTTTGATGTTCTGGCCGATTACTTCCTCTGGGGTGTACTCAAATATCTGGGCAGCGGCAGGATTTAAAGTTTCGATAATACCGCTCCTGTCAATTGTAATGATTCCATCTATGGCGGTATCGATGATGGCTCTTAGTCTGGATTCGTTGTCCAATGGGTTCTTATTTTCTCCTGTTATGCTCAATACAATGTGAATTTAAAGCACGTAAAGTTATTCATTTTACAGATGTCATGCAGCGATAAAAATATGTTTGTTTGCTAAGCACGCGGGAGCTGGCAATTCAGAAAAAAAAGTGGCAGAGATTAATGAAAGGGCCTCAGGTAGAAGAAATCTTTGGAGCACCTTCATCACAGATTCTAATAGCTTCCTTCTCTCGTGAAAAAGTACTTCATTTCGACCCAAGTACTGCGATGTCTTCTGGCAAAAGGGTTTGAGGTAACTTGGCATTTGGGAAATAATCTTTATCCTCTCATCCACTGAGGCACCCCTCATGATCACATTAAAAAAATACTTCAATACTTCTTCCGAATATTTCAGATCTACGTGGTGTCCTAGTTCTAGCGAAATCGCTGTGAGTAGGTTGCTCATGTTCCCCTTATACTTGACCATATTACTTTAAGATTCTTCTAAAAACCTACATTAAATGAAGTGCAATAATCTATCCTTTAGTTTTTGAAACTGCACGAGCAACATCCATCCATGTATTCGTAAAAACCCTCTTTAATAACTTTTACAACATTGTTTATTCTAGTATATTCCTTTGTCATAGCCGCATTTTCGGCAGCTTTCGTCGTAATGCCTACATAACCCACAGATCGCATCAGTTTTTCTTCGCTAACTTTAGACATCAGCGACTCTAAATTTCTTATAGATTCCTCAAACCCCTTCCAGTATCCGTCCAACAACTTTATCTTTTCGCTTTTTATAGAGTGAGAATATCCATTCTTTAACAGCTTCAAAAGAAAGTTAATTTCCTTTTTAAGGAATTGAATATCGGATACTATTTCAAGAGATTCGGTGGGTATTTCAGTGACGCTATTCATATTAGATTCAGGTTTAGACAAAAATAGACTATGCTGTGCCTCTGGAAAATGATGGAAAGCTGTGCGAAAAGTGATCATTGTCACTTTTTAAAAAACTTTAGCGAACTAGAGATAAGGGCTATAACGCTTTTGGTGTATATGCTCCCACATTATAATTTCTTATTTTAGGAAAGAATACAAGACATTACAGCCTTAAACACAAAGGACTATTGTCAACACACGAAGGGCCGATGGACAGATATCAAGAAACATTTGAGACATGGAATAAAATCGCCTTGAGATATCAAGAGAAATTTATGCACCTGGAATTGTACAATACCAATTACGACCTGATCTGTAAATCAGTAACAAAACAAAATGCCCATCTACTAGAGATTGGTTGCGGGCCTGGGAACATTACCAAATATTTGTTGACGACGCGCCCGGACTTCAATGTCCATGGAATAGATGTGGCGCCTAATATGGTGGAGCTTGCAAAAATGAACAATCCTACAGCATTCTTTGAGGTGATGGACGCTAGAGAAATTCAAAAGATTGAGCAAACATTTGATGCCATTGTATGCGGCTTTTGCCTGCCCTATTTGAGCCCGCTCGACTGCAAAAAATTAATTCATGACTTCAAAAATTTATTAAATCCAAATGGGCTTTTATACTTAAGCTTTGTCGAAGGAGACCCTGCCGATTCTTCCTTTCAAAGTGGAAGCAGTGGTGACCGGTGCTTCTTTTATTATCATCGGTTAGAGGATTTGAAAGCTGTACTTACGAGGGAAGGATTTGTA
>DASVUU010000817.1:0-11452 GCA_036386935.1 Cytophagaceae bacterium
TGATTGCTTCTGTTGCTTCATTGTCAGCTTCCGAAGCAGGCAAAAATTCATAAAAAACGCCATAATCCAACATCAACAGCATGTCATCAGCGCCAAGTCGATCTTGTATCCCAAAAAATCCCTCACTTGCATTGTAGGTCTCGACATAGTGGACATCCTGGCTTGGCAGAAAGTTCTTGAACAACTGACGGTAAGGTGTAAAAGATACGGCCCCGTGAAAAAAGACCTCAAACTTGGGCCATATTTCAAGCATATTGTCTTTCCCACTCAGCTCGAGCATTCGCTCTATCAACACCACTGTCCAAGTAGGCACTCCGGAAATATTGGTGACATTTTCTTTTAACGTTCTTTGCGCGATCTTTTCTAGTTTCTCTTCCCACTCGCTCATCAATGCGGTTTCTATGTCGGGCGTTCTTACATATTGAGCCCATATGGGAAGGTTAGCCATTATCACCGCACTTACGTCCCCATAATAAGAATTTCTAAACTTGTTATTCGGCTTAAGACTTCCACCAATTCCCAATCCACGTCCATCAAAAAGCTTACTGTCGGGATTATTGTTAAAGTATAAAGACAGCAAATCTTTGCCTCCTTTATAATGACACTGCTGCAAGGATTCTTTGGAAACAGGAATAAACTTGCTCTTGGCATTTGTCGTTCCGCTTGACTTCGAAAACCAGCTGATATTTGTAGGCCACAGCAGGTTTTGCTCTCCTTTCAGGGCCCGTTCTATAATGGGAAAAATATCCTCATACGATGAGATGGGTACTCTTGCTTTGAAATCAGCTAATGTGGTGATAGAGGCATAGTCATACTTTCTGCCCCATTCTGTATTCTTTGATTTTTTTATTAAGTGCATGAGCAGTTTCAACTGCACCTCCAGAGGGTTTTGGAGCGTATGCTGTATTTGTGTGATCCTTCTCTTTAAAGCTGACTTTAAGATTAAGTTTACTAAGCCCATGTTTAATGATTAGGAAAAAGCCTTTTAGACTTTTCTTTTTAGTTCGAAATGCTTGCCCAAATAGACTCGCCGCACCTGCTCGTCACCTGCTAGCTCTTCAGCCGAACCTGATTTCAAAATTTTACCTTCAAATAAAAGATAGGCTCTGTCTGTAATGGACAAGGTTTCATTTACATTATGATCAGTAATAAGAATACCAATGTTTTTGTTTTTCAATTTAGCAACGATGCCTTGTATTTCTTCTACCGCGATAGGGTCTACACCTGCAAATGGCTCATCTAGGAGCACAAATTTAGGGTCCACGGCCAGCGCCCGAGCAATTTCCGTTCTTCTTCGTTCCCCCCCCGACAGGACCATTCCTATGTTTTTTCTCACATGGGTTAGGCTGAATTCTTCCAGAAGTTCATCTACCTTCTCTTTTTGCCTTACCTTAGAAAGATTGGTCATCTGCAACACAGAAAGCACGTTTTCTTCTACGGTAAGCTTGCGAAAAACTGAGGCCTCCTGAGCCAAGTAGCCAACACCAATCTTCGCCCTTTGGTACATAGGCAGCTTCGTGATGTCTTTGTCATCTAAAAATATCTTGCCTTCATTGGGCTTAATGAGCCCTACAATCATGTAAAAAGTAGTCGTCTTACCAGCACCATTTGGGCCAAGTAACCCAACAATTTCCCCTTGTTTAACCTCAACAGATACGTTATTTACAACAGTACGGGCTTTGTAGGTTTTTATAAGGTGTTCTGCTCTAAGAAGCATGTAATAATATTTATCGATACAAGAATGTATAGTTACATTCCACACTATAATGTAAAAATATTACAATAGTTTTAAAAACAGTATTGAGAGGCAATATATAATTGTAATAACAGCAGTTGCGGATAGAAATGCTAGCTATGAATCATTAAGATTCATTTGCAAATTTTATGTCCTTTACCATCAACTGCAATGACTTCTGTCCATTAAATTCGTTTTCACAAATAGTATAACAAACCCTAAACTTTTCCCTTGCGGCAATCCTAGGGTAATATTCCGACATTCCAAACCCGATAGCTTCTATCGAATCACTATCTCCCTGCCGCAAACACATCTTCAAATGTTGCTCCTTTACAATTTTGGCTTTCCCATTGTCATACACCTCCTCTGACATGAACATCGGATGCATATTCCCAGGACCAAAAGGCCCCATTTGCTTCAAAATATTATACAGCTTATAGTTTACTTCATCTAGATTTATCTTCAGGTCGATTTCCAAATTGGGACACAACTGCTCTGGAGTGATGAGGCTACACACCACCTCCTCGAACCTTTTTTGGAAGGCCTCTACATTCTCTACTTTCATCGTTAACCCGGCAGCATACATGTGCCCACCAAACTGTTCTAAAAGGTCAGAACATTGCGCGATCGCCTCATACACGTCAAAACCATGGACAGATCTAGCCGACCCTGCAGCCATATTATTTGATTCCGTAAGGATAATCGTAGGCTT
Organism: Cytophagaceae bacterium; assembly: GCA_036386935.1. Classification (GTDB taxonomy): domain Bacteria; phylum Bacteroidota; class Bacteroidia; order Cytophagales; family Cytophagaceae; genus DASVUU01. Next base: position 2,448 of record DASVUU010000817.1, read on the forward strand.
ATAAAATTTTTCAATGCAACGAGAAGCTACTATCCCGATCACCCCTTTGTGCCAGTCATTCTTAAATAGCACGGTAGATTTCGAATCTTTGAGGAGACCACCGGCCTCTATCATTTTCAAGGCTTCCTCCGTGATAGAACTGTCTACATCTTTACGTATAGAATTCTTCTCATTTATTTTTATGGCAAAATGTCTAGCTTCCTCATCAGTCCTGCTCAACAATAGGTCAACAGCTCCCTTCGCATGCGCGATTCGGCCCGCTGCATTTATTCTCGGACCAAGGCCAAAGACAACATCAGTCACATCCATCTCGCGCTTATATCCTGCAATCTCCCTCAAGGCTTTTACACCTGGCCGTGGCGACTGATTTATTTTTTTTAGTCCATAGCACGTTAAGACCCTGTTCTCCCCGGTTATAGGCACAATGTCCGATGCAATACTTATAGCAACCAGGTCTAAAAACTGATACAAATCTTCTTTGTCTAACCTGTGCTTTATCGCAAATGCCTCCATTAACTTAAAGCCGACCCCACAGCCTGACAGCTCTTTGTAAGGATAGCCGCAGTCCCTTCGTTTTGGGTCAAGCACTGCTATTGCATTTGGCAACTCATCCCCCGGCTTGTGATGGTCACAGATGACGAAATCTATCCCGAGCTTATTTGCCGTCGCTACATGTTCGATCGATTTTATACCACAGTCAAGTGTAATGATCAACCCAAACCCATTCTCAGCTGCATACTCTATACTTTGCTTAGACACTCCATACCCTTCCTTATAACGGTCAGGAATATAAACCTCAAGCTTGTCAGTAATCTTGCTTAGGTATCCATACACCAAACTTACAGATGTAGTGCCATCTACATCATAGTCGCCGTAGATCAAAATTTTCTCCTCACTTCTGATCGCTCTTTCGAGCCTATCAACAGCCTTGTCCATATCCTTCATCAAATATGGATCATGCAAATGCTGCATAGAAGGCCGGAAAAAGTCCTTCGCCGTTTCAAAATTATTTATCCCGCGCTGTATCAAAAGTTGGGCAAGCGTCTCATTTACATTGATAGCAGCACTAAGCCCGGCTACTTCCGTTGACTCAGGAATTGCTTTCAGCCTCCAGTTTTTTCCAGTTTTAAGAACCTGCTGCTCCATCTATATTCTCAAGTTTTAAAAATGATATTACTCAACCTCCTATTTTGGGCGTGCCCCCGAAAAGGGGTCGTGCTCTCCACTCTACTCCTCGCTCGTTCCTCGCTGCGGGGTGCCGTTGCGATCACTCACGCAAATATTATCCCTTATTATAGGAACCTAGACACTCCCCCTATTTATTGATGTCATAAGACCGATTAGACCTCCGTAATAACCCAATTACATTAGCCTAGCTGCCTACCATACAGGCATTCTACAAGGTCGTTGACCTAAACATATTCCCCATCAAAGTTTCCTCAAATAGGCAAACAACTCCATCATCCAAGCGATTCCGATGTGTATGAATACTCCTCCCCAAATATTTCTGGAACAAAAGGCAATTATGCCTAATATATACCCACCAAATATTGACCCCAGTATTTCCGGCAAGGGCTTCCCAAAGTGGAGGAAGGCATACATAGAAACCATCGGCAAGATTGCCTCCTTTCCAATGACTGAAGATAAGCCTATTACCATAAAGCCTCTGAAGACATATTCGACCATCATCAAGTCCCAACCGTAAGAAAGCTCATAGACCAAAGCTAGGATCCACTCCGGCCAATTCAAGTAAAGGTGGCTATCGTAGTCATTATAAAATGGATATTTTCTAAGAAATCCATCTTGAGACGATGCCCACAGGAGAAGGGGAATCATAAAAGCCAATAGATAAATATAAGACTTCAAATACGGATTCTCATTCTTCAGTCCATACCATCCATTTCTATTTTTATCAATCCACGTTTTGAAAAGAAATATGGGAATAAATATTGTTGCAAAGCTCCTTAAATTGGATATGAGCTTGAAGACAAAGTTATTAACCGGCACAGGAAAGTTCTGAGCCACGTCGTTTAATCTATGGAATCCCGCGTCAAATGAAATGGCAAAAACCCCAGCGAGGCTAAATATCCAAAACAAAGGCTTTTTTATAAACTTGTCCTTCCTAAAATAGGATACGACAAAAGCAGTGGAATAGAACGCAAAACTATATAAAAGAAAGTACCAAAGTATTCTCAGGTCGCTTCCATAATATTTGTCAATAAAGGAATTCTCAATATCTAGAAAAAAATTAAGCGTCAAAGATGCTGCAAGGAATATTGCGGTAGATAGATAAATTCCAAGATGGAAATCTTCCCCTATATGATTTGCTAAAATTTTGTAAACCTTTTTCAACGTAATAGTATCCTTGCCTTGAAGAAGATTAAGACTTTATTTTTTGATAACGGTTTGTAAACATTGGTATCTCAATAATCGTGTGGCATTTATAGCCTTTGAAACGACCCTCCATTAATCAATCATTATTACTTTCCAAGAGGTACTCTTGGGGGGAGTCGAGCTGTTTTATCTCCATCACCGCTTTCCCTGCAATGCCTTTTATCGATCCGTACAAGCCAGAGGTGTTCATCATCACTTTCTGCAATTGCTTTTCTCGTTCACTCCAACGTTTGAAGGTTATTTGCTTTTCTTTGTTAAGGTCAGTCAGCATACAATTGAACGCCTCAAGAATCGCTTCGACATGCTGTCTAAATTCATTTCCTGTGAGATAGTCATAAAGCATTTGTTGCTTATCCCCCTTGTTCTCCTGAGTACAGCGTATCTCATCAATTTTTTGGATACTGTCTCTTAAGATCATGGCTACCCCTTTTACTTCCTGGAAAGAACAGATCCATATTCCATCGCGGTTGCCAAATCGATTCATGTCTTTTGGCATGCATTCTGTTACGATCACTGCTAGATCGCCCTTCTGACCTCTTAAGTCATTTTTTAATTTCAATATCCAGGCCTCGTTGAAAGTTTTCGTTCTTTTACTCTCATAGATGATGCGACCACATTCTTTTCCAACGGTATTCCTTATGGTGTGTACGACATCGGCTCCACTTACCCCTTTCCCCACTTCTTCGATCAAGTCAAAAGGAAATACACTCTTCAATATCTCTTCTAATACTATTTCCTGAGCCTCTCCTTGCAACTGAGTCGAGCCCTGCTCCATCCGCCTCTTCATTTCATCTACCTGCTTTTTCAACGCCTCTAGCTGCATGTCCTTCTCCTTCATCTTCACCTGGCTGGTCTCTTCGAATTTGTGCTTCAGCGTTTGCTCTATCTCACCACACTTTTCCATGATGCGTTTCTCCTGCTCTATATGCATCTCCTCTTCACGCTCTTTGAGGGCCTTCTCCATTTTCATCAACTCCAGCTCCCTACTTTTCAGCGCCCGGTTTTCCTGCTTCTTTGACTCTACCTCTTCCTGCAATGACTTGAGCTCCAATTCCATTTCCTCCCTCGCAAGAAGTTTCATCTCCTCTGACGTCTTTTTCTTTTGCTCTACTAATAAATTTTCAAATTGCCTTCTCAGCTCTTCCTTTTCCTTTACGCTCTTTATCAACTGCTCTTCCTTTTCTCGGGAGATTTTTACTTTAAGTTCTTCGTTTTCCCGAACCCACTTTGCCTGAAGGTTCCTTAGTTTCTCTTCCTTTTCTTGGAGTTCTTTAGCCTTCTCTTTATTCGAGATTGCCACAAGATGTTTTACCCTTTCCTCTATTTCATGGGCCATCGCATCTTCGGCCTTAAAAAGATGATTACATTTAGGACAGGTTATTTTTGATTCCATTTCGATAGCAGGTTATTGTTTCCGATTGCCGCAGAGGCAATAAAAAAAGCAGTATAAAGATACTGCTTTTAGAACTAATTTTGCTAAAATTTTTAGATATTTACTTTAAACGCATTGACTACGAATAAATTATCAAAACGAAAAGCGGTACAGAATACGCTAAAAAATAATACTACTAAAGACTTCCCTCAAGGACTTCTTTGATGTCTACTCTCTTTCCATTCTTATAGGCTACCACCCACGCGTCTCTCACGCCCATTTCCCTTAGATAGTGTTTGAATTTATCTGCCTCCCAATAATCTTTGAATTGCCCCAATGTATAGCGTTTAGAACCATCTGGATCGGTTTCACCACTGAAATTAGGGTTGTTATTAAAATAAGAAGTCAGGTTTTTATTTTTAAAAGTACCTATTTGTACTTTATACTGAACACCTTTCGCGGATGTGGTTGCTACGGGTGCTGAGGAAGGAGTCGCAGTGCTGCTTTCAGCAACTTCTACTGATGCCACCGGTGCCGCGGCAGCTTTCGAAGCTTCCACTTCTGCTTTCAACTTTTCTATCTCTGTATTTTTACTGTCAAGATCTGCTTGCAGCGTCGCTTTTGAACTTTCAGCAGCTTCGGCAGATGCCTTTAAAGATTCGTTGTCCTCTACCAACTTCTTAAAATCCATTGGTTTCATTTGCTTCATCTTCTTTGCCCATTCTTTCTCTTCTGCTTTATTCTGGGCATTGACAGAAAGAGACAAAAAGAATAAAATAGAAAAGCACAACACTTTCGAGCTTAAAAAAATGAGGATGGCAACCTTGTTTGTAATTGCAACAGTGCCGTGTTTTTGGTAACCTTTTGTTTGCATGTGAGATCTAATTAAAATAAGTCATAGAGATTCTGAGACTCAGTACGTAAAACCTTGTTTAAGGTTAAAACAATTCCCTGAGACAATGTGCCGTCAGGGAATTTTGAAGATATTAAGATGCCCTTACTTTGCCTGTAAACTGCCAATCATATCCATAGGATTTACCCATTCCGTGAATTGCTGATCCGTTAGTAGTCCTAACTCAATGGCAGCTTCCCTCAACGTCTTATTTTCTTTATGAGCTTTTTTAGCAATTTTTGCCGCATTTTCATATCCAATATGCGTGTTCAGTGCCGTAACAAGCATCAAGGAATTTTCCAGGTTCTTGTTTATAGCTGGCATATTTGGTTCTATTCCAACTGCGCAGTGCTTGTTGAAGGAATCGCATGCGTCACCAATCAATCTAGCAGAAGTCAACAAGTTAAAAATAATTAACGGTTTAAAGACGTTTAGCTCAAAATGTCCCTGCATTCCACCTATTGTAATTGCTGCATCGTTGCCAATTACCTGCGCACAAACCATAGTCAATGCTTCACACTGTGTAGGGTTTACTTTTCCTGGCATGATCGAAGAGCCGGGCTCGTTCTCGGGAATTAATATTTCACCTATCCCACATCTAGGTCCAGACGCAAGCCATCGCACGTCATTTGCTATTTTCATCAGGCTAACAGCCAATTGCTTTAAAGCTCCGGAGGTGCCAACTGCAGCGTCATGGGCTGCTAGTGATTCAAATTTATTATAAGCAGTTTTAAATGTATGTCCAGAGAATTCTGAAATTTTACTAGCGACCAACTCCGAATAACCTTCAGGAGTATTCAAGCCCGTACCGACAGCAGTTCCTCCCAAAGCAAGCTCAGACAGGTGATCTAGCGTATTTCTTAAAGCGGCGATTCCATGATCCAGTTGGGACACATACCCAGAAAACTCATGACCTAATGTAAGTGGTGTAGCGTCCATCAAGTGGGTACGTCCGATCTTTACAATGTCCCTGAAGGTCTTCGCCTTCTCGTTCAAAGTATCTCTTAATATTTGTATTTTTGGAATAGTATCTTCTACAATCATTTTGTATGCAGCGATGTGCATAGCAGTAGGAAACGTATCATTAGACGATTGTGATTTATTCACGTCATCATTGGGGTGGATGCTCTTCTTTTCATCCATCAAATTTCCTCCGAGCAAAACGTGAGCTCTATTACCAACCACCTCGTTCACATTCATATTTGATTGTGTACCAGAGCCTGTCTGCCAAACTACCAAAGGGAATTGATCATCAAGCTTGCCAGCCAATATTTCCTCGCAAACGGTTCCTATTATTTCAGCTTTCTCTTTCGGCAAAACTCCTAGTTCAGTGTTGGTATAAGCAGCCGCTTTCTTCAATATTGCAAATGCTCTTACTACTTCCAAAGGCATCAAATGCCCGCCAATCGTAAAGTTTTCTTTTGATCTTTGAGTTTGGGCTCCCCAATATTTGTCTGCAGGAACCTCCACTGGCCCCATCGTATCTTTTTCTACTCGGATATTCATAATAGTTTTGTTTTGCTAAGCAATGATACAAAAAAAGAAGGTATTGAAGAAAATGCCTTTTAGGAATATAAGTAAAGGCCTCATTTTTGACGCTAATATTAAAAAGGATTAAAGACAGATCATAGGCGGCTGTACGCGTCGTCGACTTGCTTTAAAGCATCATTTACATTGTGCACAGGCAACCCACAGGTTTTATTGAAGCAGACAAAAATAGAGGTTTCCCAACTTCGTGGACCTCGTCCTTTCAAGAGGGGAAGATTGCTGAAATATTGCGTTCCTGCAACTACTTTATTAGGCAAATAATACTTGTCTATTTCCTTCCTAAAATTGATGTAGTAGTCCCCGGCTATAGCAAACTCAACCGTTGGCCTCACTTGACTAGAGTAGAGGGTAGCCCAATTCGATAAGTAATAAAGGTCAGAACTGATCAACTTCTTAAGGCGCGTTAGCATGTCAAGACTTCGGTCTATAAAAGCCTGCTCTCCGAAATGTAAGCCAAGTAAGTATAGGTTATTAGCCATTGTAGAATTTGACGATGGAATCACATTGTCAAATAATTCCTTCTTGCGTGCAATTAGCTTATCCGCAGTGTTGGACGTGAAATAGAGCAGGCTCTCGTCTACATCGTTAAAATGCTCTAGTGCATAGTCTGCCAGCTCTTTTGCTAGAAATAACCATGACTCGCCAAATGTGGCCTCGTAAAGACTGATAAATCCTTGAATGACAAATGCATAATCTTCTAAGAATCCATCAACATTCGCTTGTCCATTCTTATAGCTATGGTAAAGTTTACCATTTTGAAGCATGTTCGCTTTGATAAAATTTCCGTTTGCAATTGCTAGAGTCAAGGCTTTCTCATCGTCAAGTGCCCTGTAGGCGTCAACTAGACCTTTAGTCATAATGCCGTTCCAAGAGGCTATTATTTTATCATCAAGCCCCGGTTTGGGTCTGGAATTCCTAGCATCTAATAAGACATTCTTCCAGTGCCTAACTTTTTCTTTAAGAAAATCAACGTCTATTCGATGCTTGTTAGCGAACGCTTCGTCACTGAAATTTCTATGAAGAATATTTTGGCCATGTTCCCAATTTCCAGCAGGAACTACATTATAATAATATTTAAAAAGTGAGGCATCTTCATTTAGGTGCATATCAATCTCGCTAGAATTCCACACATAAAATTTCCCCTCTTCGCCTTCTGTATCCGCATCAAGTGCTGAGTAGAACCCTCCTTCTGGACTTACCATCTCATTTTCCAACCAAGAAATGGTTTCCAAGATAACTTCTTTATACAACTGGTCCCGTGTCACTGTGAATGCTTCACTATACAAGGAAACCAATTGACCGTTGTCATACAACATCTTTTCAAAATGGGGGGCAAACCACTCTTCATCTGTGCTGTATCTGGCGAAACCTCCACGGAGCTGATCATAAAGGCCACCGGCCGCCATTTTATTTAATGTAAGCGTTACATGTCTTAGGGCCGACTCGTTGTTGGTAAGATGATAATATCTTAAAAGAAAAATATAAATGGAAGGCATCGGGAATTTGGGGGATTTATTCATTCCTCCCAACTTATTGTCAAACTGTAAAGCTAATTTCTCATAGGCTTTTATAAGTTCATTAATAGAAAATTCTCTAGTGCCGTTTTCTAGTCCGTATTTATAGGTCTCCGTGTAATTTAGGCTTTTGGTAAATTCTTCCGCAGAATGCTCCAGATCCTGTCTGTTGTTTTTATAAGCGCCCGCTATCTGATTTAGAATATTTACCCAGTGACTTGTCGCAAAGTAAGTTCCTCCGTAAAATGGTTTTGCATCTGCCGTCAGAAATACGTTCAAAGGCCATCCCCCCCTCAAGTTCATGGTTTGAAGTGCCTCCATGTAGATTTGATCTATATCAGGCCGTTCTTCACGATCCACCTTGATATTGACGAAATTTTCGTTCATTATCTGTGCTACACTCTGGCTTTCGAAAGACTCGCGCTCCATCACATGGCACCAATGGCAGGCAGAATAGCCAATACTCACCAATATTGGCTTATCCTCCAATCTTGCCTTTTCAAGCGCCTCTGGCCCCCACGGATACCATTCCACAGGATTGTTTGCATGCTGCAGAAGGTAGGGGCTTTGTTCATTGGCCAATCTATTCGGATTTGAAGCAACAGTTCCGTAGGACATAATTGTAGGTTAAGTGTGAAGGGAAAGCTTTCCTTGAAGGATATTTAATTCGTTCTCTACATTAAAATATTTCTCTAGCCTTTTTGTTTGATCTATAGCACCCTTTATGAAACTTTGATATCCATCTGAGTGAGGATGAAAGGGTATATGGTCTATAGCACTCATTATTTTCAGCCAAGTTTTTATTATTTCCTTGGTGGACTCAGAGAAAAAGCTTTCCGAAAATTTGCTCCAAATATAGTCTTCAGCCACTTTAGTTGGGTGAATCATATCTTCTTTATAAAATCTGTAATCTCTAAGATCATCCACCATCAATTCGAATGAAGGGAAATAAAGTACATCTTCTAAGGTTTTAGAAATCTTATGACAAGCCAGTCTTAAAATCGCCTTACTTAGCGAATTTAATACAATTGTATCTTTTATATGCCTTACTGGGCTCACGGTAAGGATTATTTTTAAATGCTTGTTGGTAAGCCTAAGAGTTCCGATCAGATTTTTAAATGATCCCACGATCTCTTCCTCACTGAGAAGATCTTTCTGGAATAAAGAGGGCGGGGCTTTGTGACAATTGGCCACCACAATTCCACTAGATACCTCCCTATAGATAAAAGCCGTACCGAAGGTAAACATGAGAAGGTCAGCTTGAGCTACCTTCTTGCTAAAATCG